>DATCQF010000247.1:0-2900 GCA_036569735.1 Allostellaceae bacterium
CTACACCCCGAGCGACGGCAGGGCCGAGCCGCAGATGGCGGCGCCGGCGATCGCCGCCGCGGCGCGGCGCCACGGCGCGGCGATCCTCACAGGCTGCGCGGTGCGCGGCATCGAGCGCGCGGGCGGACGGGTCTCGGCCGTGGTCACCGAAAAGGGCCGCATTGCCTGTGGGTCCGTGGTGTTGGCCGGCGGGGCGTGGTCGCGCCTTTTCTGCGGCAGTCTCGGCATCGAACTGCCGCAGCTCAAGGTGCTGGCCTCGGTGATGCGCACCGAAAAGCTCGACGGCGGCCCCGAAATCTCGGCAACCGGCGGTCTCTACGGCATGAGGAAGCGCCTCGACGGCGGCTACACCGTGGGGACCCTCGGGGTGCGCACGGTCGACATCGTGCCCGACAGCTTCCGGTTATTGCCGCAATACCTGCCGAGCGTGCGGCTCCATTGGAAGAAGCTGCGGTTCCGGGTGGGCAGCCGCTTCGCCGAGGAGTGGCGCACGAAGCGGCGCTGGGCGCTCGACGAGCCGTCGCCGTTCGAGGCGGTGCGGGTGCTCGATCCCGCCGCCGACCCGCACGTCATCCTGCGCGCGCGGGCCAGCATCGGTGCCGCGTTTCCGGCGTTCCGCGATGTCGCGGTGGCCGAAAGCTGGGGCGGCATGATCGATGTGATGCCCGATGCGATCCCGGTCATCTCGGCGGTCGAGAGCCTCCCCGGATTTTTTATCGCGACCGGTTTTTCCGGCCACGGCTTCGGCATCGGGCCCGGGGCGGGCCGGCTGGTCGCCGATATGGTGACCGGAGCGCCGACGATCGTCGACCCGGCGCCGTTCCGTCTGTCGCGCTTCACCGACGGCTCGAACCCGCGCCCCCACCCGCTCGCGAGCTGACCCGCGAGGCCGCGGAAAACGACCGGGAAATTACCCGGGGCCGGCGAGTTTCTGGCGCAGCTGCGCGATCAGCGCCCCGACCTGTCCGCCGTTGCGCTGGATCACCGAGGCAAACTCGTCGCGCTGCGTCACCTTCATGCTGACGCCGCCGACATAGACATCGGTGATCTTGTGAGCCCCGCCGCGGTCGATCAGATACCAGTCGACCGCGATCCGGCTGCCGTTGGTGCGGATGATCTCGCTGCTGACAACCGTCTCGGGGCCATTCGGGCGGGAGCCGGTGACGCGGAACGGCTCACCGCCGTATTCGGCGAGCCGGGTACTGTAGGCGCGCACGATGTATTCCTGAAACAGCGCCAGAAATTCCTGCTGTTCCTGGGGCGAGGCGGTGCGCCAATAGCGCCCGAGAACGAACTGTCCGATGCCGGGCACATCGAAATCGTTACGAAACAATTCGCGGAAGCGGGCGAGGCGCTGCGCCGGGGAGACGCTCGGCCCCAAAACCTGGATGGCCTCCGTGCCGAGCGTGCTGACGAAGCCGCGCGCGTCCTGAGCGGTGGCCTCGCGCGGCACGAAAAAAAACAGCGCAGTCAGGGCAAAGACGCCGATCGCGGCGGAGCGTCGCATCATTTCGCGGAAACCTCACGCAACCAGGTCATTTGGCGATCGAATAATTGATCGCAGGCTCCGATCCGCCATCGCCCCCAAATCCGGGGTTCGGCAGGTTCGAGTTTTCGTGGCGGATCTGCGCCTCGCGCCGCTGCCGGTACAAGGAGCGGATCGTCGCGTAATTATCGAGCGCGGTACGCTCGATATCGGCGAGGGTTTCGATGTTGCGCGAGCGCTGGTCGATGCCCGAGGTGGCGGTCCGTGTCATCACCGCCCACAGCAGATGGTGCTGCCCGGCGACGTAATTGCCGGGATCGGCAAAGCTGTCGCCAACCTGGCCGACCAGATCGCGCGGGTTCGAGGGGCCGAGCACCGGCACGATGACGTAGGGGCCCGCGGCAAAGCCCCACACCGCAAGGGTGATCCCCAGATCGTTGGAGTGGTAGGGGATGCCGACGACGCGTGTCGCGACATCGAACATGCCGCCGACCCCGACGGTTGTATTGATCGCGAGCCGCGCGAGCGTCTTGGCGGCGAGCCCGACTTCGCCCTGCAGCATATCGTTCATAAAAATCACCGGGCCGTTCAGGTTCTGCATGAAATCATGCAGCGACTGGCGCATCGGTGGCGGGATCACGGTGCGATAGGCCTTTGCCGTCGGGACCAGGACCGCGTCGTCGACCGCCTTGTTGAAGCCGAAGATCCCGCGATTGGTATCCTCGAACGGATCGTTGAAGCCCTCCTCGGCGCTCGCGGTCTGTGCAGTGCCGGGGGCGGTACCGGACGCGCCTGGCGCCGCGCAGCCGGAAACGGCAAGCCCGGCGGCAACAAGGCCGGAGAGGATCAGCGGCAGATGGCGAACTCGCATCAACGAGCCTCGATTCTGATAGCGGCTAGCGGCCCTGGCGATGGCGCCGCGCGATAATGACGAAAAACGCGCAACGACGGCAAGCGATCCGTTGAGGTCCCCGGGCATCGGCCTGCCTCGGGTTTGCGACATGGAACCTTTTGCTCGCCAATGGAGCGAAACCGGGGCGGGGGCAGGGCGAGATTGGGGCGGATCCGATCCGCCCGGAATCATCATCCATTGACGATATAAAGATATGTTTATATGTTTAGCCATGGCGATCGATCTCCCCACCGGCGATCTCCCGGCCGGCGCCTCGATGGGCGAGCTGCTCGCCGCCTTGCGGGCGGTTGCGGAAACGACACGGCTGCGCCTCCTCGTGCTGTGCGCCCGCGGCGAGCTGACGGTCAGCGAGCTGGCGCAAATCCTCGGGCAAAGCCAACCGCGCGTGTCCCGGCACCTGAAGCTCCTGTGCGAAGCCGGCCTCCTCGACCGCTTTCGCGAAGGCAGCTGGGTATTCTATCGCCTGAGTTCGGGGAGCGCCGCAAGTGCTCTCAGCAGACA
>DATCQF010000248.1:0-2009 GCA_036569735.1 Allostellaceae bacterium
GGTCAAGCCCGGGGAGGGGAGGGTTAGGGTGGGGGTTTGTCGGCGCCACTCTGTAGACGCGCACCGGGCGGGCGATGTTCTTGAGGCGCTGCTCGCCGATGTCGTCGAAGGCGCAATCGAGCCGGCCCCGGACCTGGTCGTGGACGATCGCCGAGACGCACACCCCGCCCGGCTCGGCGAGCGCCTCCAGCCGGGCCGCGACGTTGACGCCGTCGCCGTGGATGTCGCCGTCCTCGACGATGACGTCGCCGGTATTGATGCCGATGCGGAATTCGATGCGCCGGTCTTGCGCGATCGCGGCGTTGTGCAACGCCATGCCGGCCTGCACGGCGAGCGCGCAGGCGACGGCTTCGACGACGCTGGGAAACTCGACGAGGATGCCGTCGCCGGTCGTTTTGACGATGCGGCCCTTGTGTTCGGCGACCTGCGGGTCGATCAGTTCGCGGCGCAGCGCGTTGAGGCGCGCCAAGGTGCCGGCCTCGTCCAGCCCCATCAGCCGGCTGTACCCCGCGACATCGGCCGCGAGGATGGCCGCGAGGCGGCGCTCGACCCGCTCTGCGCTCACGTGCCCTCCCTGGAGGCGGCCCGTGCTAGACCGGAGCTGCCATATTCCACTGTGCGCCTCGGCCGGAAACCGATCAACGGTCGAAGCGGCTCGACACCCCAGCCGCCGCGGAGGAAAATGCCGGCGCAAGAAGCGCGAATGTTGGGGAGGCGAGAATGGAGAGGACGGCGCAGTGCCATTGCGGCGCACTCAGGGTCATCGCCACGGGCGAGCCGAACCGCATCTATGTGTGTCATTGCAAAGCGTGCCAGCGCCGCACCGGCGCCGTCGTCCATTCGGGTACGCGCTGGCTGAAGAGCCAGGTGCGGATCGAAGGTGAGCACAAGATCTATGCCCGGATGGCCGATAGCGGGTTCGAGGCTCGGTTTCACTTTTGCCCCAATTGCGGCAGCAACGTCTTCTGGGAAGGCGACCGAACTCCGGAGTTCTGTGGGATCACGGTCGGCTCGTTCGCCGATCCCAATTTTCCTCCACCGACCGCGTCGGTGTGGGAGGAGTCGATGCATAGCTGGCTCGGCCTCCCCTCCGTGTCCGACCATTTTGCGCGCGGTTTCCCGCCCCCGCCCCCCACGGACCGCTAACGATGAGCGACCGCAGCATCGGCCACCCCTACGAAACCGGCCTCGACAAGAACCAGGCCAATTTCGTGGCCCTGTCGCCGATCGGGTTTCTGCTGCGCTCGGCCGCGGTCTATCCCGAGCGCACCGCAATCATCCATGGCGAGCGGCGTTACACCTGGCGCCAGAGCCTCGAGCGCTGCCGCCGCCTCGCCTCGGCGCTGGCGGCACGCGGGGTGCGTCGCGGCGACACGGTGGCGCTGATGGCGCCAAACGTGCCGGAAGCCTTCGAGGCGCATTTCGGGGTGCCGATGGCGGGCGCCGTGTTGAACGCGCTCAACATCCGGCTCGACGCCGAGACGATCGCCTTCATCCTCCAGCACGGCGGGGCGAAGGTGCTGATCACCGACACCGAATTTTCCCCGACGATCGGCCGCGCCCTCGCCCTCCTCGATCAGAAGCCGCTGGTCATCGACATCGCCGACCCGGCCGGTCCGGGCGGAAAGCGCCTGGGTGCGCTCGATTACGAGGCGTTGCTGGCGGAGGGCGACCCGGATTTCGTCGAGTTGACCCCCGAGGACGAGTGGGACGCGATCACCCTCAACTACACCTCGGGCACCACCGGCAACCCGAAGGGCGTCGTTTATCACCATCGCGGCGCGTATCTGAATGCGCTCGGCAACATCCTTGTATGGAGCATGCGGACGCACCCGGTCTATCTGTGGACGCTGCCGATGTTCCATTGCAACGGCTGGTGCTTTCCGTGGACCGTTACCGCGCTCGCCGGGACCCATGTGTGCCTGCGCCGGGTCGAGGCCGCGCCGATCTACGATGCGATCGAGCGCCACGGCGTCACGCATCTGTGCGGCGCGCCGGTCGTCATGAAC
>DATCQF010000249.1:0-2678 GCA_036569735.1 Allostellaceae bacterium
CGCCGGGACGGTGCCGCCGCTTTCCGGGCCGACGATGCGCAAGCTGACCCCGGGGAGCGCCGGCCCCTGCCCCGCCATGCGGCGCAGGAGCGGCCAGTCGCACGGCGTCACGCAGCAATTCCCGTAGATTTCGGTCGCGCCGTAGATGTTGCAGATCTGCGCGGCGCCGAGGTCTTCGGCGGCGATGCGCACCTCCTCCGGGCTGCCGATCATCAGCCCGGTGTGCAAGCTCGCCACGCGCTCGGGGCGGAAATCGGCATGCCGCAAGACCGCGCCGGTGATGCTCGGCAGGGTGTAGACCGCGGTGCAGCGATGGCGCTCGACCAACCCGATCCACTCGCCGGCATCGAACCGCCCCTCCAGCACCAGCGCGGCGCCATGCGACAGCGTCGCCGGCAAGGCGTTGCACGCGCCATAGGCCCAGAACAGCGGCGGCGCCAACAGCACCCGGTCGTTGGCGACAAGGCCCATCCGCTCGCCGATCGCGAAACCGTTCTCGATGACCCCAAAATGCTGCAGCCGCACCGCCTTCGGCCGCGCGCTCGACCCCGAGGTGTAGAGAATGAGGGCGTCGTCGCTGGGACTCGCCCCCTCTCCCGCGTCGAGCGGCGCGGCGGCGCGGAACTCGTCGTAGCCGAGCCACCCCGACGCGACATCGCCGCCCAGCATGACAATGAGGTGCAGATGCGGGAAGTCGCGCGAGCGCCATCTTCCGGGCGGCGCGGCAGAGGCTTCCGGCACCAGCGCGGCCAGTGCAGCGGCAAAATCCTGCCCGCCGAACGAATCAACCGCGATCAGCGCATCGACCTCCGAATCCGCAAGGAGATACGCGAGCTCACCCGGTTTCGACCAGGTGCTGAACGGCACCGCGACCGCCCCCAGCGCGCTCGCGCCAAAGCACGCCTCAAGCCATTCGAGGCGGTTGTCGAAGAGGATGCCGACCCGGTCGCCGCGGCCGATGCCGTGCTCCTTCAACGCCGCGCCGATGCGCCCGGCGCCGTCGGCCAGATCGCGGTAGGTCGCGGAGCGCTCGCCGCAGATCACCGCGACATGCCTGGGAAAGCGCCCGGCCTGCTCGCACAACAGCTCAAACAAGGTGCGGCTGTGAGGCGTTTTCATGCCGCTATTTTTGCACGGTGGGAATAGCTCAACCACGAACCACTTGGTCGGCGGATCGTCTTACCCCAATCTGCCGGACCATCGCAAAAAGGCGTCGACCAATTTCTCCTCTGGCGTTCCTGCTCAATATCCTGTGGCTGGTGTTCGGCGGTCTTGCGGCTGCCCTCGCCTGGGTGATCGCGGCGGTGCTGATGTCCCTCACGATCATCGGCCTGCCGTGGTGTTTTGCGGCCTTGCGCATCGCCCTCTACACCCTGCTGCCGTTCGGTCACGAGATCCGCTCTCGCCCCGAGGCGGGCGCCCTCAGCTTCCTGGGAAACGTCATCTGGTTCGTGCTTGCCGGCTGGTGGCTGGCGATCGGCCACCTGATCTTCGCCGTTATGTTCGCAATAACGATCATCGGCCTGCCGTTCGCCTGGGCGCACCTCAAGCTGGCGGGCGCCAGCCTTGCGCCGGTGGGGAAGGAGGTCGTGCCACGGTCAGCACCACCGCGGCTGCGCGGTTACCCTTAAACCACGCCCTTCGCGTGCAACCCCGCGATCGCCGCCGCGTCGTAGCCGAGCTCGCGCAATACTTCGTCGGTGTGCTGGCCCTGGTCGGGGGTCGGGCGCAGCTTCGCCGGCTGGGGCGACGCGCTCATGTGGATCGCCTGCCCGACGATGTCGAAGGTGCCCAATGTCGGGTGATCGACCGGCCGCCTGATGCCGAGGTGCTTGACCTGCGGGTCGGCGAAGACCTGGTCGATCGTGTTGATCGGGCCAGACGGCACCCCGGCCTTGTTCAAGGCCTCGACCCAGAAGGCGCTGGGCTTCGAGCGCACGATGTCGTTGAGGTGGGCGATCAGCGCCGGGCGGTTCTTGGCGCGCAGCGGCACGGTCGCGAAATCGGGGTTGCTCGACAGCTCCTTGTCGCCGGCCACCTCGCAGAACCGCTTCCACAGATTGTCGCCCGAGGCGGCGATGTTGATGTAGCCGTCGGCGGTCTGGAACATGCCGGTGCCGGGCGAAGTGGGGTGGAAATTGCCCTCCTGCTTCGCCACCTCGCCCTTCATCGTGTAGCGCGAGGCCTGGAAATCGAGCATGAAGATCTGCGCCTCGAGCAACGACGTATGCACCCACTGCCCCTCGCCGGTGCGCTCCCGCGCCAGCAACGCCAGGGTAATGCCGTTGGCGAGCAACAGCCCCGCCGAGGTGTCGTTGATCGCGATGCCGACCCGGATCGGTCCCTGCCCCGGCAGCCCGGTGATCGACATCAAGCCGCCCATCCCCTGGGCGATCTGGTCGACCCCGGGGCGCCCTTCATAGGGTCCGTCCTGGCCAAACCCCGAGATGCTGCCATAGACGATGCGCGGGTTGACCTTCCGCACCGCCTCGTAATCGACGCCGAGGCGATGTTTGACGGTCGAGCGGAAATTCTCGACGACGACATCGGCCTTGGCGGCCAGCTCGAAGAAGATCTTTTTCCCCTCCGGCGTCTTCAGATCGAGGCCGAGCGAGCGCTTGTTGCGATGCAAATTCTGGAAATCCGGGCCGTCGCGCCGGCTCCCGGTGGCGTCGGTG
>DATCQF010000250.1:0-5012 GCA_036569735.1 Allostellaceae bacterium
GAGGCGGGCGAGCTCGCGGCTTCGCGCGAGGCCTATCAGAAGCTGGTGGCGCTGAGCGGGCAGGCTGGGGCGGGGCGCCCCGAACTGGCGGAGGCGAAAGCCTACCTGACGAATTGACGCAGGCCGGCCGGGCACGGCAGACCCGTATCGCACAGCAATCGGCCAAGCGAGCCCGGCATAGATTCTCTTGTTCTCTTGGCAGCCGATGCGGAACGCGCCCGCCCCTGCTACCCCGGCGGCGCCAAACCACCAAAGAGTCGTAATCGCCGTGCAGGGGTGCTAGCTAGAATATTCCGGCGACCTCAACCGCGACCCGACCCTGAACCATGAGACGGTGCACCGCGTGAGAACGGCCCTGCGACGGGCGTGCACAGCCCGGACCACGATCGCGGGGTTCTTCCTGATGATCGGCGCGGCGCCGGCCGTGGCCGCAGGCGATACCGTCGAGGCGGTGACGACGCAAGGTTCAGGCACGCTGACGATATGCCGAAGCTGGCTCGTTTATAGTTCTTGCACGACCCACAGCAAGGTCGCTTTGCCCGAACGCGTTGCGGTCGGCGACAAGCTCAGCCTCAGCTACGGGAGCAACCCCAAGGATTACACCTTCCCGGTTCTCAGTATCCGGCACCAGGGCAGCAGCTGCACGCTTCTGAGCGACGCGAGCGGCGCGGCCGCAGGCGGCGAGAAGATCGAAGTTGCCCAGTGTCAGAAGGCGCCCGATGTCAAGTGACCGCAAATCCCGCCGCGATCGCTCGCCAGGCCGCCGAACTACCGCCGGCAGCGGCTCAATTATCGGCGGCGAGAAACCGGCGTAGTTCGGCGACCAGATCCTTCGGGTTGTCGCCCTGCACGGTGTGCCCGGCGCGCGGGATCGTCACGCGTCTTCCGTCGGGCAGGCGGGCGACGAGGCGCTCGGCGTCCTCCTCGTGGAACACGTCGCTCTCGCCGCCGCGCACCACCAGGGTCGGGCAGGTGATGCGGGCAAGGCCGTCGGCGAGCCCCGCGCGCTCGGCGCGGTGCGCCTCATTGTCGAGCCGCTGAAACCGGCTCCGGTCGTATTTCCATTTCCAGGTGCCGTCCGGCTGCTGCCGCAGATTGTGCATGAGGCTCCGGCGCAGGATCGTCGGGTCGCGCCGCGGATTGAACTTGAGGGCCCGCTCGATGATCGCCTCGACTGAGACCAAATGCTCGGAATCGTTGACGAAATCGCGGATGCGGCTCGATCCCGGGCGGCGCATTTCGGGGCCGGCGTCGATGATGACGAGGTTGGTGAGGCGCTCGGGGTGGGCGATTGCGTAGGCGAGCGAGTTGATCGCGCCTAAGGACATGCCGACGAGGATGAACTTGTCCAGGCCGAGCTTGTCGACAAAACCCGTGGTGTCCAGGAGCTGGGCGGCGATCGAATAATCGGCGTCCTCGGCCCACCCGCTGTCGCCATGGCCGCGCTGGTCGAGCGCGATGCAGTGGTATTCGCCGCGCAAGGCGAGACACACCAGATCCCAGGTATGCGCGGTCAGCGCGCCGCCGTGCAGGAACACCATCGGCGGCAGGTGCTCGTTGCCCCAGTCGAGATAATGCAGCCGCATTCCGCCGACCTGCGCGTAATGCCCCTGCGGCAGCACGACAGAGTCGAAATTGAAGCCGGCGCGGACCGCCGTGGTTGAGAGGTGCTCGCGATACTCGTCGGCGGATAGGCTCATGGTGGAAACGGGCTCCTGTCGGCAGGCGGCGCGACGCCGCGGCACAGGCTTTAGCACGAAAGGGCCGCTGGCGCCCCTGTTGCGATGCAGCAGCGGTATGCGCCCCCGGAATGACCCACCCATGCGAGCGCGAAGGTTTGCGCGGCACGCCGACTTCGCTACTGTCTCAGCCTGAAGCAACGGCGAGGCCATGATGAGCCAGATCAACCTGCGGCACGGGATCTTTCTGCCGCCGTTCCATCCCAACGAGGAAGACCCGACCCAATGCCTCGAGCGCGACCTCGATCTGATGGTGTGGCTCGACAAGCTCGGGTTTCACGAGGCGTGGATCGGCGAGCACCATTCGGCCGGGTACGAGATCATCAGCTCGCCCGAGATCTTCATCGCCTTCGCGGCCGAGCGCACCAAGCACATCCGCCTCGGCACTGGCGTCGTGTCATTGCCCTACCACCACCCGATGATGATCGCCGACCGCATCGTCCAGCTCGATCACATGACCCGCGGCCGCGTCATGTTCGGCGCCGGGCCGGGCCTCCTCGCCGGCGACGCGATCATGATGGGCATCGACCCGATGACCCAGCGCGACCGCATGGCCGAGGCATTGGACGCGATCCTGCGCCTGTTCCGGGGCGAGATCGTCACCGAGAAGACCGACTGGTACATGATGGAGGGCGCCCGGCTGCACTTGTTGCCCTATACCAAGCCCTATCCCGAGGTCGCCGTGGTCAGCTCGAACACGCCGTCGGGCGGGCGGCTTGCCGGCAAGTACGACCTCAGCATGATCTGCGTCGCCGCGACCAACCCGTTCGGCTACGAGGCGCTGGGGGCGAACTGGCAGATCGCCAACGATGTCGCGGCCGAATATGGGCGCACGATGGACGCGAACCGGCTGCGCCTCGTCGGGCCGATGCATATCGCCGAAACCCGCGAGCAGGCCTTCAAGAACGCCCGCTGGGGGTTCGAGCGTTACATCGGCTACGCCAACAACAACCAACCGCGCTACATCGTGCCGCAGGGCGCGGACCCGCTCGAATGGTTTGTCGAGAACCGCTATGGCGTCTGCGGCACCCCGGACGACGCGATCGCCCTCATTGAGCGCCTGCAGGACAAGCAGGGTGCGTTCGGCGCCTTCCTGCACCAGGCGCACAACTGGGCCGATTGGGAGGCCACGAAACGGTCATACGAGCTGTACGCGCGCTACGTGATGCCGCATTTCAGCCGGGCCAACGCGCCGCGCGCCGCCTCCTTTCAATGGGCCGGCGACAACCGCACCGAGTTCAGCGGGAAGCGCCAGGCCGCGGCGAAGGCGATGTTCGACAAACACGAGGCCGAGCAGCGCGCCCTGCGGGAGCATGCGGCGGAGTAGGCAGGGCGCGACCGCGAGGCGCGTTAGAAAAACAAGGAAAACCTTTAACGCAGAGGACGCGAAGGATTCGCCAAGGACGCAGAGAGTAGAACAAACCTTTGCGCCCTCTGCAAATCCTCTACGCTCTTTGCGTTACAGTGTTAATTTGAGAAGCGATCGAGGTGTTCGCTGACCTCGACGGTATCGTTTTGCGCGGCTGCCGCCTTTTCAAGGATGCGCTTGATGCGGTCGGCCGCAAATCCGAGCTGAACCAGGGCGACGCCGCGGTCGAAGGCCTCGCGGTAAGGCGCGATCAGGCCACCCGAGAAAGCAAAACAGCTGATGCCCTCGAACACCACGGGCCGGCCCTCGCATTCGGGAAGGCGCGAGGCGAAGCTGAAGCGGAACCGGGCGTAGCCGGTCGCGCCGTCGCTGATGGGATCGATGAAATCCCAGCGGTAATCGCGGCCGGTATCGTGGAAGCGCTGCAACATCGCGGCGATCGCGGGGCGGCCCTGGTGCGCGCCAAAAACTCGTCCGCATAGATGCCGTCCGGGGTGAACAGCGCCGCGAGCCCGGCGCCGTCATTGGCGACGACGGCAGCGGAAAATGTGGCCAGGAGCTCGGTGAAGGCGTCGCTCTTCTCCATTGTCCCCCTCCGAAACCAGCGCGCCGGATAAGATAGCGCCGCAAGCAAGAGCTTGTCATTGCGAGGAGCGATGCGACGAAGCAATCTCGGTTGGATCGGGCACATTGGCACGAGATTGCTTCGCGTTGCTCGCAGTGACACTCCGATTTGGAGATTGGGCCATGAAAATAACCGCCGCAGTCGTTCCCGCGCGGTCGGCGCCGTTCGAATTGCAGATGCTCGACCTGGCCGGGGCGCAGGCGGATGAGGTGCTGGTGCGGATTGTCGCGAGCGGGATGTGCCACACCGACCTGCATGCCCGCGACGGCTATTTCCCGAACCTGCCCTACCCGGTCGTGTGCGGCCACGAAGGCGCGGGGATCGTCGAGGAGGTCGGAGCCGCGGTCGGGGACCTCGCGCCCGGCGACCATGTCGTGATCTCGTTCCCGTGGTGCGGCGACTGCGAGCCGTGCCGGGAGGGCAGGCTTTCCTATTGCGTCCAGGGCCGCGCCCTCAAATCGAGCGGAAGGCGGGCCGACGGCTCCTCCCCGATGAGCCGCGACGGGGCGCCGGTCTATTCCTGCTTTTTCCAGCAATCATCGTTCGCGACCTTTGCCGTGGCCCCGGCGAAGGACGTCGTGAAGATCCGCCGCGACGCGCCGCTCGAGCTCTTGGGTCCGCTCGGCTGCGGGCTGCAGACCGGCGCCGGCGCGGTGCTCAACGTCATGCAGCCCCCGGGGCGATCAATCGCCGGCCAGGGGATCGCGATCTACGGGGTCGGCGGGGTCGGGCTCGCCGGGCTGATGGCGGCGAAGATCGCCGGCTGCGACCCGATCATCGCGGTCGACCGGCTGCCGGAGCGCCTCAAGCTGGCGCGTGAACTCGGCGCCACCCACGCGCTCGAAAGCCCCGGGACTGAAAACCTCGCCGCGACCCTGGCCGAGATCCGCAAGATCACCGGCGGCGGGACGCACTTCGCGCTGGAAACCTCGGCGGTGCCTGCGGTGTTCCGGATCGCCGTCGACGGGCTGCGCGGGCTCGGCACCTGCGTCCTCGTCGGCAGCGCGCGGGCCGGCACCGAGGTGAGTTTCGAGATGCCGGTGCTGCAGGGCGGGCGCACCGTGCGCGGCGTGGTTCAGGGCGACAGCCGGCCCCGCGAGTTCATCCCGCGTCTCGTCGATCTGTTCATGACCGGAACGATGCCGCTCGACCGGCTGATCACACGATATGATTTCGCGGAAATCAACCGGGCGGCGGCCGACGCGACATCCGGCGCGACGATCAAGCCGGTGTTGCGGCTGCCGCATTAACCGCCGCATTCTCCCTCTCCGTCCCCGGG
>DATCQF010000251.1:0-2463 GCA_036569735.1 Allostellaceae bacterium
TTGCCGCGATCCAGCGGATGGTCCCCGCGCATGCCGCCGAGCTCAACGGCCTCAACGGCTGGAGCGCCACGGCGGCAGCGGCGCCGGATGGCGTGCTGCTCACGGTCACCGCGCGCGACCCCAAGGAAGTCCAGCATATTCGCGGCCTCGGTTTTATCGGGCTCCTGGTGAGCGGCGGACACCACCAGCCGCACCATCTGGCGATGGCCAGGGGAGAATTCTCCGGTACCCATTGAGGGTTCCGGCCGCCCCGCGTTCGTTCGGGCCGGCGCCCGCGGCGCCGCTGGTCTCTTCGCTAACCTCTTGCACGGCCGATCCCCGATACTGTAGGGCTTCGCCCCAGATGCGCGAGCGCTGGTGCGAGTTGCCTCAGCTCGATAGCGGAACCGCTGCGTCGTGCTCTCGTTGATGACCTGTCGTTCGGGAAGCCGGCCGCGCGTCGAGCATCGCGCCAGGCCGCGGCGGCTGCGCCGCTAGCCGCCAGGGCGATGGGCCGACACAAGGCTCGCCTGTTGCGCCGTGCCAGTCAGGATGAGCGAGTAAGGAATATCCGCATGAAATGGCCGAAATGGTCGATTGCCAGGTCAAACTCGGGCGACCCGATGCCGATCCTCTTCGGCAGCATATTCATGCTCGTCTCGCTGCCGGGTTTCTTCATGATGCTGGTCAATTCCGACCCGAGTGCCGGGGTGATCAAAACGGCGCTGCTCGTTGTACTGGGGGGCGGGATTGTAATCGGCGCGCTTTTTATCCTGCTCGGTCTGCGCATCTGCTCCTTCCCGGGATCGCGCCTCTACCGAATAACCCATGGCCGAATTTTCTCGAGATAAGGTATTGCCGCGCGTATCGATCGATCAGCCGTCTTGCGCGCTACTCCGCGTCGGGCTGCTTTGAGGGGTGGGCGTCGCCAAAGGCCGGGATCGCCATGCAGCTGTCGTAGACCCGCACGACCCTGGCATAGGGCGCGAGGTCGACGCCGAAGGTGCGGGCCGGGGTCACCTGGGTCACCACCGCGATATCGGCGAGCGTCGGACTGTCGCCATGGCACAGGCGGCCGCTCTCAGGGTGTTCGGCAATGAGCGCCTCCATCGCCGCGAGCCCGGCGCCGAGCCAATGGCGGATCCAGCCCAGCAGCTGCTCCTCGCCGAGGCCCAGCCGATCGGTCAGGTAATGGCGGATGCGCGGCACGATCAGCGGATGGGCGTCGGCGATGTTGATGAGGGCCAGCCCGCGCACCCAGGCGCGCGCCGCGATGTCGGCCGGCAACAGCGGGGGCTCGGGGTATTTCTCCTCGAGGTATTCGAGGATCGCGAGCGACTGGAAGAGCTTCGTGTCGCCGTCGATCAGCGTCGGCACCACCATCTGCGGGTTGAGCGCGCGGTATTCCGGCTTGAACTGGTCGCCCTTCTCCAGATGCAGAAACGTATCGTCATGCGCCAGCCCTTTCAGGTTGAGCGCGATGCGGACGCGGAAACTCGCCTGCGAACGGTAATAGGTATAAAGCTGCATCGTCGGTCTCCCGGACTGCCTGTGTCGAAATGAGATTCTTACCCTATCAAGCATAATCGTCACCCCCGCGAAAGCGGGGGCCCAGGGCGGCCGGCAAATCGTTGTCACCCCTGGATTCCTCCCCGGACTTGATCCGGGGATCACGCGGGAATGACGGCTGACGGTTGGGCATGGACCAATTTTGCGGGATGATGCCCGGACGCAACCGAAAACCTGGATCAACGGTGCCTTGCCATGCCCGACGCCTTGCTCGATGCCTCGTCCGCCGCTGGGCCCGCCACCGGCCCGCGACCGACCCTGCTCGCCGATTACCGGCCGCCGGATTTTCTGGTCGACACGGTCGACCTCGTCTTCGAGCTCGACGCAGCCGACACCCGGGTCGCATCGCATATCACCCTGCGCCGCAACCCGAAAGCGGCATCCCCGGGAGCACCGCTGCGGCTCGACGGCGACGAAGTCGAACTCGCCCTGCTCGCGCTCGACGGCAAGCCGCTCGGCCCCGCGGACTACCGGCGCGAGCCGGACGGCGCGCTGGTCGTGCCGGAGGTGCCCGACGCCTTCGCGCTCGACATCGAGACCCGCATCAATCCCCTGGGCAACACCGCGCTCAGCGGGCTCTACATCTCGGGCGGCAATTTCTGCACCCAGTGCGAGCCCGAGGGGTTTCGCCGGATCACCTATTTCCTCGACCGGCCCGATGTGATGGCGCGCTATAGCGTGACGATCCGCGCCGACAAGGCGCGCTATCCGGTGCTGCTGTCGAACGGCAATCCGAGCGGACAGGGCGATCTTCCGGGCGGACGGCATTGGGCGAGGTGGGTCGATCCGCATCCCAAGCCGTCATACCTCTTTGCCCTCGTCGCGGGCGATTTGGTCGCATTCGAGGACCGCTTCACCACCCGCTCGGGCCGCGTGGTGCCGCTCGGGATCTGGGTGCGGCGGGGGGACGAGGAC
>DATCQF010000252.1:0-5120 GCA_036569735.1 Allostellaceae bacterium
CTTCCTGACGCATCGCAACGAACTGGCGAGCGCGGCGCCCTATATCGACCGCTTCCTCGACAGCGGCCTCCTCGACCTGAAGCAGAAACTCGGGCCGATCCTCTGGCAGTTCGCGCCATCGAAGCAATTCGACGAAGCCGATCTTTCTGCATTCCTCGACCTCCTGCCCCGCGAGCGCAATGGGAGAAGACTGCGGCACGTGATCGAAGCCCGCCACCCCAGCTTTCAATGCCCGGAATTCATCGAACTCCTGCGCCGGCACGGCGCCGCGGTCGCGATGGTGGACGACACAAACCACCCGGCATTCGACGAATTGACCGCCGATTTCGTCTATCTCCGCCTGCGCCGCTGCGCCGAGGCCGAACCGACCGGCTACCCCTCCGACGCCCTCGACCGCTGGGCCGAGCGCCTCCACGCCTGGTCGACGCAAGGCCACGCCTGTTTTCTCTACTTCATCAACGGCGCCAAAATCCGCGCACCCGGCGCGGCCCAAGCCCTGATCGCGCGATTGGGGTAGAGCACAACGGCGAGCGGCCCCTCACCCGCCTGCGGCTCCGCCGCAGTCACCCTCTCCCCGCAAGCGGGGCGAGGGGTTTGAGGCGCGCTCCGATGACCCCCTCGCCCCGCTTGCGGGGAGAGGGTTGGGGTGAGGGGCGTGTCAGCTCATTCCGCTGCTTGATCGACCGGGCGCCGCTTCGCCGGCTTCGGCCAGCGCGCGGCAACGAGCGGCAGCACTTCGGCGATCAGGCGGCGGGTCTGGGCCATGATCTCGTCGTCGCCCTTGGCTGCCGGGCGCAGGATGAATTTGGAAACGCCGGCCTCGACGTAGGCGGCGATGCGGTCGGTGATCGCCTCGGCGTCGCCGATCGCGAAATAATCGGCGGGGTCGCGGCCGGTGCGTTTCCTATACGCCTCGAACAGCGGGACGAGGGCCGGGTCGTCGGCCGAGCCGAAGCGGAACGGGATGCCGGCGCCGTAATGGTCGTCGTCAATCGGGCGGCCTGCCTCGATTGCGGCGGCGCTGATCGCGGCGACCACGATCGCGGCCTGCTCGGGGGTTTCCGGTCCGGCTTGCCAGCCGGTGCCGAGGAGGGCGGTGCGCCGGATCGCGGCCTCGGACGAGCCGCCGATCCACATCGGCAGATCGGGCTGCACCGGCTTGGGCGACAGCGAGGCGCCGGACAAATGGTAATGCACGCCCTCGAAATCGACCTTGTCCTCACTCCACAGGCGCCGGATGACCTCGAGCCCCTCGTCGGTCTTGCGGCCGCGGGTCTTGGTATCGAGGTTGAGGGTCTTCCATTCCGGCCCGAGCGGGCTGCCGATGCCGAACGCCGGCAACAGCCGCCCGTTCGACAGGAAATCGATCGTCGCGCATTGCCGCGCCACCAGGACGGCGTCGCGCATCGCCAGCGACAGGACGTTGACGCCGAACTTGATGCGCCGCGTGCGCCCGGCCAGCGCCGCCATCACGCTCATGCATTCGAGGAACGGGGTCGGGCTGACCAGCCGGTCGGTCTGCCAGATCGAATCGACGCCGCCCGCCTCGCACAGATCGACCCAGCGCCAATAGGCGGCGGCGCCGGAAAATGGAAACTCCATCAGCCCGACCCCGACCGCGACCTTTTTCGGGGTGATTTTCCCCGGCGTGATGTCAGGCATGGCGGCTCCTTCAGTGCGCGTGGGTGTGCCCAGGGCGGTGGGCGTGGCGGTGGTGCAGATCCGGGTAATGCGGGTGGGCGTGCACCAGCGGCAGGTGGCGGTGCGGGTGGCTGTGCGGCTCGCCGGCCGGGTCGCCGGGCCCGTGTGGATGCCGGTGGTGCGCGTCGTGGACATGGCGGTGCTCGTGAAGGAGCGCCTCGTGGGCATGCTTGTGCTGGTGCCGCTCGGTGACGTGGAGGTAGAGGCCGATCGCCATCAGCGCACCGGCCATCGCCAGCCGCCACGTGACCGGCTCGCCGAGCATGGCGATGGCGAGCACCGCGCCGATGAACGGCGCCGTCGAAAAATACGCGGCCGTGCGGGCGGCGCCGAGATGGCGCAAGGCGACGACGAACATGACGAGGCTGACGCCATAGCCGATAAAGCCGATCAGGGCCGCGCCGCCGATCGCGGCAACGGAGGGCAGCTGCGCCCCGGCGATCGAAGCGAGCGCGAGATTTACCGCGCCCGCCGCCAGGCCCTTGATCATGGCGATCTGCACCGGATCGGCGGCGCTCAACCGGCGCGTCAGATTGTTGTCGATCCCCCAGGCGAGGCAGGCCCCGGCGATCGCCGCCGCGCCCCATCCCAACCCCTCCGGTCCGCCCTGCCACGACAGCGATACCGCGCCGGCGAGGATGGCCCCCGCGCCGGCCAGCAGGCGATGGTCGACATTCTCCTTAAACATCAGCCAGGCGATCGCCATCGTGGCGAGGCCTTCGAGGTTGAGGAGGAGGCTCACCGTGGAGGCCGGGGTCGCCCTGAGGCCGAGCATCAGGAGGACCGGCGCGACGACGCCGCCACTCAGCACGATGAGGGCGAGCCAGGGCAAATCACCGCGGTGCAGCGGTGCCTCTTCCCACATGCCCACGCTTCCGGCGCGCGCCAGCTGGACGATGCCGAGCCCCAGCCCCGACCCGAGATAGAGGAGGCCCGCCAGCATCCACGGGCTGACCCCGCCATCGCCCAGCAGCAATTTGGCGAACGGCGTGCTCGCACCAAACAGCGCCGCCGACAGAATTGCCAGCGGAACCCCGGGCCAAACGAGGGAACCTCGCCACATCGCGCCAGTATAACGAACAGGGTTGCCCCGGCGGGCGATTTTGTGTCCCGATCCTGCCGCCGGATATGCCCGGCATCCTTCGGCTGTCATTGCGAGGAGCCGCAGGCGACGAAGCAATCCCGATCGGCTGGAGCACAGCGGCGCGAGATTGCTTCGCTGCGCTCGCAATGACACGACAGCATGGGAGGCGAGCGATGCGCGTGTTCACGACGGTGCCGCAGGAGGATCTGCGCCGGGTCGGCGCTGCGGCGCGGGAGGCCGAGGCGGAAGGCTACGACGGCATCATCGCGATGGAGAACAAGCACGACCCGTTCCTCGCACTGGCCGTCGCGGGTGCGGCCACGACACGGGTCGAACTGCACACCGGTGTCGCGATCGCCTTTGCGCGCACCCCGATGGCGGTGGCGCAGGTCGGCTGGGACCTCGCCGGCTCGACCGGCGGGCGCTTTGTCGTGGGGCTCGGCTCGCAGGTGCGCGCCCACAACGAGCGGCGCTTTTCGGTGGCGTGGACCCCGCCGGCGCCGCGCATGCGCGAATACGTCCAGGTATTGCGCGCGATCTGGCGCACATGGAAGGACGGCGACAAGCCGGCCTATGAGGGCCAGCATTATCGCTTCACCCTGATGACGCCGAATTTCGCGCCCGAGCCGATCGACGCGCCGCCGCCTGCGGTGATGATCGCCGCGGTCGGCCCGGCGATGCTGAAAGTCGCCGCCGAGGAATGCGACGGGGTCAAGCTGCACGGGTTCTGCACCCGGAAATACCTGACAGATGCGATCATGCCGCGGATCGAGGCGGGGCTCGCCAAGGCCGGCCCCGATGGCACCAAGAGGGCGCGGGAGCACTACGAAATCTCCGGCGGCGGGTTTCTCGCGACCGGCCCCGATGACGAGAGCGTCGCCAAACGCTTCGAATGGGTGCGAACGCGGGTCGCCTTTTACGGTTCGACCCCGGCCTATTACCCGGTCTTCGCGGTGCACGGCCTGGAAGACCTCGGTTTGAAGCTCAACGCCATGGTGCGCCAGGGCAAATGGAGCGAGCTGGCCGGCCAAGTGCCCGACGATGTCGCGCACCTCTTCGCCGCGGTCGGCCGCCACGACCAGATCGTCGGCGCGATCGAACGCCGCTTCGGCGGCCTCGTGGACGCCCTCACCCTGCGCGGCGACGGCGTCGGCGAGGTGCCGCCCGATCTGGTACAGGACATCCGCCGCGTCCCGCACCAATACATCACCGTGCGAAACTCTTGATTTAACGCGAGGCTACCGTTGCCGGCCTCGATTGTCGCGAAACCAGTCTCCGGCGGCTCTACCGGATCAACGTCACCAACGGCGATCGCGACTTGGAGCACCTTCAAGGCGCGCATCGCCGGAATGTGGTCGTCCCAATTCATTGCATTCGGCGCCGGCCCGCGCGACATTCGTGCGGGTCTCGATCCCGGATTCAGCCCGTGGGTACAGAACATGAAGACGAAAGCCGACATCCAGTGCGAGGGCATTCAGGCTGGCCTCACGAATCAACAGATCATCAAGAACGTCCTCGACGTCTATCCCGACGCTCGGTCGGGTAATAACACTGTCGCTTTTTACCGCGTCAAGCTTCGGTACGATCCGAAGTTTATCGCCAAGTACGGCAAGAGGACGCAGGCGCCCCAGCGCGAGATGACCCCCGAAGAGATGGCCGAGGCCGTGCGGGCCGCCGGGTACCACGTCGTGGAGCCTCCAGAGCGCAGCCAAACAACTCAAGGAGCTCAGGACGGCGGTAATAACGCCACAGAACCAGAGCCGGACGCCGTCGGCGCGACGGTCATGCCAAAGACACCCGGAGGACACGCGCCGCCCACATACCTACGCAAGGTAGACTACCAAAGCCTCAACGGTAAACAAAAAGAGATGTTCAATTTTCATAAACTCGCGGGCATCCTCGGTGATTACGGTTTCAGTTGTATAAAGCTAAGTGACGATTGGCTGGGGGGTGATTTTCTCGCATGTCATATCAACGGATTTGATATAATGAAAGTGCAACTGAAATCTCGCCTTACTATAGATCGAAAATACTCTGGAAAGAATGTTTTTATTGCCTTTCCTGCAAATCATCACTGGTACTTAGTTGAACATGACATTTTAGTCCAGAAGGTCACACAAAATTCGCCCAGTTGGCTCAATACAGAATCCTGGATCGATGTTGGTTGCTACCATTCTGCAAATCCCGGCACCGCGCTGTTGCAAAGTCTCTCCGGACATAGACTCAACGCGGGCAGCCTAGAGCCACAGCCGGAGGATGAGCCGGAGGATGAGGAGGAGCGGCCACCGGAGGAACCGAAGCGCTGGAAATGGTTTAGGAGGCAGCAAGCGTAGGG
>DATCQF010000253.1:0-6941 GCA_036569735.1 Allostellaceae bacterium
GCCCGTACCGCACTCGCCGTGGTCAGGAGGCCGAGCGCCTCGATCTCGGCATTGGCGTCAGGGATCTGCGACTCGGGAATATCGGAAATCAGCAGGTTCTGCCACACCGTGAGGCGGAGGGTCCCGGAACCGCGCCGCAGGGCGACATCGGCAAGGCCGCGCAGCTGAGGCGCGGTCAGGCGCGACGCCGGTACCACAACCCCGATGTAACAAAGCCCGGGCTGCGCCTGCGGGTGAACGCCGACATGGGCGTCTCGGGCGACGGCGCCGCGCGGCTCGCACCGCTCGAGCGGCACGAAGCGCCACGGCGCCGGCAGATGCTGCGCCGCCTCGTTGACCAATTTCTCGATGCCCCAGCGCTCGATCAGGTATTTGAGCCGTGCCCGCTTCCTGTCGGTGCGGTCGCCGTGGTCGATGAACACGCGCACGATCGCGGCCGCCGCGGCGACCACCTCCGCCGGCTCAAGCAACACTCCGGCGTCGCGTGCGAAACTGCCATGCCCGGTGAGACCGCCGAGCAGCATGCGAAAATAGACGCCCTCGGCGACCGATCTCCCTGGGCCGACCCGGACCGCGGCAAAGCCGATATCGGCGGTGTCCTCCAGCATGCCGATGCATCCGCCGCCGTCGAACGAGATATTGAACTTGCGCGGCAGGCCGTACATCTCGCGGTGGTTCAGAATGTGATGGTAGAGCGCGCGGGTCAGCGGCCGCGTATCGATCAACTCGTGCGGATCGATGCCGGCGGTGGGGCTGCCGGTCAGGTTGCGGATGTTGTCGGCGCCCGCACCGCGCGAGGTAAGGCCGAGCTCCTGGACCGCCTCCAGGACCTCGATCGGGTAGGCGGCGCCGATCTCGCGGATCTGCAGATTGGCGCGGGTCGTGATGTCGAGGTGGCCGGCGCCGAAACGCAGGGCGATGTCGGCAAGCCCTGTCGCCTGACAGGCCGACAGGATGCCGCCCGGCAGGCGCAGGCGGAGCATGAACGCATCCTGGTTCGGCGTGACATAAAAGAGGCCGTGGAATTTGTGACGGAAGACATCGAGCCCCTTCGGAAACCGGCCCGAAGCGGCATTGGCGCCGATCTCGTCCCACATGTCGAACGGGCTCTTTTCGCGTTTCGCCAGTTCCTCGGGCACCAGCTTGCCACCGTTGGCGACTGCCCGATCCTGCGCCGCAATATGGATCGCGGCCGGGTCGGAGGGGCTCGGCGCGGCGGCCCGGGCGACGGTAGCGGGCACGGGTTGTGCCGCCTCGTTGGGCACCGAGATGCCGCTTTTTCTGGCAATACCGGCGATAAACCCTTCGAGGTACTGCTTCTGGTCTTCGGTAAAGGCTGGTTCCTGCGGCATCGGGCCTGGCATCGTGGTGCGGCGATTGCTGCAACGCGGCAATCGCCGTGCCAACCGCGGAGGTCGCGCTCACAACCTCGCCGCCGGGTCCGGCACCGTTATCGCAACCGCACGGCAGCCGGTACGCTCCACGCTTTGTTAACCAATCGCTGGTAGGTATGGGAGCGTGCTGCGGGTTGCCATTTTCCGGTGCGGCACGAAAGAGGAAAACCGCTGATGGACCCCATCGACGGCGCCAATTCCCGTCGATCCCGCCCCAGCAATCGCCTCTGGCTTGCCGGAACGATCATCATCGCGATCACCGCCGTGCTCGCCGGCCTCAACATCTGGAGCACGCGCGCGGACGCCATCGCGCACGCCCGCCAGGAGATGATCAGTCTCGGCACCGTTCTCGCCGAGCAGACGGCACGTTCGTTTCAGGCGGTCGATCTGGTCTTGCAGGAAACCCGGGGCATGGTTCTCGCCGCGGGGGTGGCAACTCCCGATCAATTCAGGCGGCGGATGGCAACCGAAGAGGTTCACGAACTCCTTGTCGCCCGATTGCACAGCCTGCCCCAGGCCGACGCCGTCACGTTGATCGACGATGCCGGCAGGATCGTGAATTTTTCGCGGAGCTGGCCGGTTCCGGTGATCGAAACGGCGGACCGGGATTTTTACACTTATCTGCGCGAGCATGATGATCCGGCCGCGTTCGTTGGAATGCCGGTGCGCAACAAGGTCACCGGCGCCTGGGTGATCACCGTGACGCGCCGCATCAGCGGTCCCGGCGGCCAGTTTCTCGGTATCGTGCTCAGCGTCATGGAGGCCCGATATTTCGAGGAACTCTACCGGGCGATGACGCCGAACGGGCAGCGATCGGTCGGCCTGTTCCGCCGCGACGGCACCGTCTTCGCCCGCCACCCGCATCTCGATACGCTGATCGGTGAAAAGCTTTCGCCAAAGTCGCCGTGGTACCGCTCTGTCGCCGAGGGCGGGGGCACCTACCGCACGTCGTCGCGCGACATCGGCGGGGTCGCGCGCATCGTCTCGGTCCAAACGGTCCGGGAATATCCGCTCGTCGTCACCACCGGGATTTCACAGGAGGCGGCGCTCGCCGACTGGCGCAGCTACTCGGTCGTCATAATCCTCGGCGCTCTCTCCATGGCGGTCGGTTTTGCGATCCTGTTCAGAGCGCTCGCAGGCCAATCCCGCCGGGTCGAGGGCCGGACCGCCGAGCTGGCGCAGACCGCCGACGCCCTGCGCAACAGCGAAGAGCGGTTTCGCGATTACGCGCTGACTTCGTCGGATTGGTTCTGGGAAACCGATGCGGACCATCGTTTTACCTATCTGTCGGATGGAATTCGCGGCGGATGCCGGTAGCGATTCGGCCAAATGGCAAGAACATTTTGCGACGCTGAACCGCCACGAACCCTTCCGCGATTTCATCTACACGAGAAAGATTGATCAACAAACCGAGTACACCGGTTCGGTCAGCGGCAAGCCGTTTTTCGACGCGGCGGGCCAATTCCTCGGCTACCGGGGATCGGCGCGCGACATCAGCCAGGAAGTCCACGCCGAACGCGGTCTACACGAGGCGAAAACCGCGGCGGAGGCAGCCAATCTGGCGAAATCCCAATTCCTTGCCAATATGAGCCACGAGTTGCGGACCCCGCTCAATGCGATCATCGGCTTCTCGGAGATGCTTGAGCGGGGACTGGCGGGGCCGCTGCAGCCGCGCCAGGTTGAATATGCCGGTCTCATTCACCAGAGCGGCGAGCACCTGCATGACGTCATCAACGACATTCTCGATCTTGCGAAGGTTGATGCCGGAAAGCTCGAACTCCACGAAGAGGAGGGAGTGGACGCGCGCCAGGTTGTCGACGATTGCGTCGCGCTCTTGAAGGTGCGGGCGGATGCCGCTGATGTGCAATTGTCGGTACAGATCGACGCCCTGCTGCCGCCCCTCGTGGTCGACGCGACGCGCCTGAAGCAGATCCTGTTGAACCTTCTGTCGAACGCCATCAAGTTCACCGACTCGGGGGGCTCGGTCGTCGTCATCGCCGGCCCCAGCAAAGCCGGCGGGATCGACTTCAAGGTGCGCGATACCGGGCCGGGCATGAATGCGGCCGAAATCGGCATCGCCCTCGAACCATTTGGCCAGACGGACGCCAGCCTCACCCGGGGGCACGAGGGCACCGGCCTGGGCCTGCCTCTCGCGCGCCGGTTGGCCGAACTGCACGGCGGTTCGCTGCACGTCGACAGCGAGAAGGGCCGCGGAACAACGATAACCGTTACGCTGCCGGCGAGGTGCGTCATGGCGCAAACGCCCGCGCCACCGATCATCGGCGCGCAAGCAGGCGTGGAGCCGGCGGTCCCCGAGGATTTATCATCCGCCACAGGGAGGCGGGCCGCCGGCCGGCGGTGACCAGGTCCGGTGCACACGGTTTGACGAGCGGGTGTTTTTAGGCGTGACCTGGATTTGCGCTTGGGCGAGATCCGCGTCGAACTGGCCGAACTGAAATCCGAAATGTTGAAATGGATGTTCGGCGCGGGCGGATTGCAGACCCTCGCGGTCCCCGGCGGCGTGGCGGCGCTGTTCCGGTTGCTTGGCTGAGCTTTTATTCGGCGAGCAGCGCCTTCAGCCGATAGAGCAATTCGAGCGCCGCGCGCGGGGTGAGTTCGTCGGGCTGTGCGTCCGCAACGGATACTCGGCGGGCGACGGATGCGGCGGCGGTTCGGGCGCTACTCGATCACGCGATCGGCTCGCATCAGCAGCGAATGCGGAACCTCAAACCCCATGCTTTTTGCGGCCTGCAGATTGATGACAAGCTCGAACAGCGTCGGCTCTTCCACCGGAAGGGTGGCCGGGTCGGCACCATTGGCGATCTTGTCGATGTAGGCAGCGGCGCGCCGCGCCATCTGCAGATTATCGGGACCAAACTCCATCAGTCCGCCGCCAAGAACCCCTGTCCCGGTTCGAAGATCGTCGGAAGTTTGTGCTGGGTTACGAACTCTACGATGCGCGGCAGATCGCTGCCGCGCAGTGGCCCGTACAAAACGACGAGACCGTCCGGATGTCCGGACTCGATCGCGGCAAAGGCCTGATCGAAATCGTCAGAGCCAGTTACCCGGACCGATTGGAGGATCACGCCGAGCTGCGGCGATGCCTTCTCGATATTCTGGAAAGCGAGCGCCATCGCCGGTGCGCGCGCATTCCATAAAACGCCAACGCGTGCCAGACCCGGCACCGCCTCCTGCAGCAATTGCACGCGTTTGGCAGCGATCTCGGCGGCGTTGACGGCAAGCCCGGTGAGGTTTCCGCCCGGTCTGGCGAGACTCGCTATCAGCCCGGTTTCAACAACATCGGCAATACCGCGCATGACGATCGGAACGGTTTTCGTCGCTTTGGCAGCGGCGAGCGTCGCTGCCAGGTTGAGCGTCACCAGCACATCCACCTTCGACTGCACCAGCTCGGCGGCGAGTAACGGGAGCAGGTCGCGATTGCCCTGTGCGCTCTTGTATTCGAAGAGGACATCGCGCCCGGGAGTATAGCCGAGCGCGCGCAATCCCTCGCTGAGCTCCCGCGCGACCGGATTGACGGCCGGATCGAAGCTGGGGGCGATCAGGTCCAGCACCCCGACGCGCACGGGATGGCCGGGAGGCCCGGCAGAGGCGAGCGGGGTCAGCGCCATCATCGCTGCGAGCGCAGCGCCTGCAAGCGCGAGCAGCCGTTTTGAACGCTGTTGCCAATGCCTCATCGCGATTTACTCCTTGACCATTCCCTTCAACCGATAAAGCAATTCGAGCGCCTCGCGCGGGGTGAGTTCGTCGGGTCGGGCCTCGCGCAGCACATCCTCGGCGGGCGATGGGCTCGCGGCCGGCTCGGGCACGGCGCGGCGCGCGGCGCGGAACAACGGCAGATCATCGGAGAGCCGGGCCAGGGCGCCGCCTTCCTCGCCCTTTTCGAGGATCCCGAGGATTTCGCCGGCGCGCCCGGTGACGCTGTCCGGCAAGCCGGCGAGCTTGGCGACATGGATGCCGTAGGAACGGTCGGCGGTGCCGGGCGCCACCTCGTGCAGAAACACCACATCGCCCTGCCATTCCTTGACCCGCATGGTGTGGCAGGCGAGCTGCGGCAGCTTTGATGCGAGTGCGGTCAGCTCATGGTAATGGGTCGCGAAGAGGCCGCGGCAGCGATTGACCTCGTGCAGATGCTCGAGCGCGGCCCAGGCGATCGACAGCCCGTCATAGGTCGAGGTGCCGCGCCCCAATTCGTCCAGGATCACAAAGCTCTTCGGCCCGGCCTGGTTGAGGATCGCCGCGCTCTCGACCATCTCGACCATGAAGGTCGAGCGGCCGCGCGCCAGATCGTCGGCGGCGCCAACCCGGCTGAACAGTCGGTCGACGGTGCCGATGCGGGCGCTGCGCGCCGGCACGTAGGAGCCGATCTGCGCCAGGATCACGATGAGGGCGTTCTGCCGCAGGAACGTGCTCTTGCCGGCCATGTTGGGACCGGTGACCAGCCAGATCCGGTCGTCGGCCAGGACGCAGTCATTGGCGATGAAGGCGCCCTTGCCGGCGAGCGCGGCCTCGACCGTCGGGTGGCGCCCGCCGCGGATCTCGAATTCGCTGCCGCTGTCGATCTCGGGCCGGGTCCAGCCGCCTTCGGCGGCGCATTCGGCGTGGGAAGCGGCGAGGTCTATCGTGGCGAGCGCCGCCGCCGCCGTCGCGATCTCGGGGCGCCGGGCGATGATTTCGCCGACGAGGTCGTCGAACAGGCGAAGTTCGAGGGCGAGCGCGCGCTCGGCGGCGCTGGTTATCCGGCTTTCAAGCTCGGAGAGTTCGACCGTGGTGTAGCGCTGCGCCCCCGCCATCGTCTGGCGGTGGATGAAGCCGGGCCCGAGCTGGCCGCCCAGCTTTTCAACATTGGCGGCCGACACCTCGATGTAATAGCCGATCACATTGTTGTGGCGGATGCGCAGCGCGGCGACCCCGCTCGCCTCGGCATAGCGCGCCTGCAAGGCGGCGATCGCGCGCCGGCTGTCGTCGCGCAACTCGCGCAACTGATCGAGCTCTTGTGTGTAGCCCGCTGCGATGAACCCGCCGTCGCGGGCGAACAGCGGCAATTCCGCGCCGAGCGCGCGGCCGAGCCGGTCGACGAGGGTGCCGTGCTCGCCGAGCCCCACTTCGGCGCGCGCCAGGAGCTCGGGGAATGGCATGAGGCCGGGCGCGAGGAGGATCGCGCGAATTGCGGCGGTTTCGCCGAGCGCGCCCGCCAACGCGGCGAGGTCGCGCGGGCCGCCGCGCCCGAGGCTGAGGCGGGTGAGGGCGCGCTCGATGTCGGGAACGCGGCGCAGGATCTGGCGCAACGCCGCCCGCATATCGGCGCGGTCGACGAGGAATTCCACCGCGTCGAGCCGCGCCGCGATTGCCTCGGGCAAGGTCAGCGGCGCGGCAAGCTGCTCGGCGAGGAGCCGCGCTCCGGGGCCCGTCAGGGTGCGGTCGATCGTGGCGAGGAGGCTGCCGCGGCGTTCGCCGGACAACGTCACCGCCAGTTCGAGGTTGCGCCTGGTGGCGGCGTCGATCTGCATGACCGTATCGGGCAGGACC
>DATCQF010000254.1:0-3592 GCA_036569735.1 Allostellaceae bacterium
GGTTTCCTCCTGGTCGACGATGTGCCCAGCCTCGTCGCGGTGATCGTCGTCTTTGCGGTGCTCGGGCTGGCCGGCCTCCTGGTCGCCGCGGGAATCGGCCATGGCGGGCTGCACGATGGCGGGGTCGCCCTCTTTGTCGTAAGCGGGCTCGCCGTGTTCCTCAGCTTGAAGCATGTCTTCGACAATCTCGACCGCCAACCCTGATGAGAACCGTGCCCACCGTGTTGTCGGTGCAGTCGCGCGTCGCCTATGGCCATGTCGGCAATGCCGCATCGGTGTTTGCGCTGCAGCGGCTTGGGTGCGAGGCCTGGGCGCTCGATACGGTGGCGTTCTCCAACCACACCGGCCATGGGCGCTGGCGCGGCTCGGTCGTCGCCGCGGCCGAGATCGCCAGCCTCTTCGAGGGCATCGCCCAGCTCGGCATCCTGCCGGGCATCGACGCGGTGCTGTCGGGCTATCTCGGCGGCGCGGCAACGGGGCCGGTGCTCCTCGACATCGTCGAAGAGGTCAGGGCCGCCAACCCCGATGCCCTCTTTTGCTGCGATCCGGTGATCGGCGATGTCGAGACCGGCTCCTATGTCACCGACGGCATCGCCGAGTTCTTTCGCGACCGCGCGCTGGCCCTCGCCGACATCGTTACCCCGAATCGCTTCGAGCTCGAATACCTGACCGGCGCCCCGGTCGCGACCCTCGCCGAGGCCGCTGTCGCCGCCGAAGCCCTGCGCGCGCAAGGGCCGAGCATCGTGCTGGTCACCAGCCTCGACGCCGCGCCCTCCCAGTCTGACCGAGTGAGCATGCTGGCGGCCGGGCCGGACGGAGCCTGGGTGGTCGAGACGCCGCGCCTGCCGGTCGTGCTCAACGGCTGCGGCGACGTCACCGCGGCCGTCTTCCTCGCGCACCTCTTGCGCGGCGCGAGCCTCTCTGACGCGCTCGCCCTGACCGCTGCCGCGATCTTCGCCGTCATCGAGACGACGCTGCGCCTCGACCGCTATGAGCTGGCTTTGGTCGCCGCGCAGGACGAACTCCTATCGCCGACCCGCCGCTTCGTCCCGCAGCCTCTGTGATCTGGCCCGGCAAACCGGCGGCTCAGGTTTTTTCGCGCAGTCCCAATCGCGCCAGGCGCGGCAATATTTCGTCACAAAAATACGGCAGCTCATCCAGATAGTTGACGAACGAGACCGCGATCCCGGTGAGCCCGGCGGCGGTGAGCTGCGCCATCTGATGCGCCACGGCGTCGGGGTCGCCGACGAACGGCAACCCGCCCATGCCGTTCGCCTGGTGCTACCGGATCCGCCGGAACTCCGCCTTCCCGTGGGTTTGCGGAGTGACGTTCTTCATCGCCAGGATGTTGTCGACCGCCCGCCAATCGGCGTTGTCGACGATCGAATGGCGGTAATAATCCTCGGCCTCCTTTGCGGTGGGCCGGCAGGTCACGACCCCGACGGTATAGACGCCGATCTCCCTTCCGCCCTGGCGGGCCAGCGCCCGCACGTTCTTGACGTGCGCCGCGGTCTCCTCGAAGGAAATGCCCCGCGAAACATTCGAGAACAGCGCATCGCAGTTGCGGATCGCGAAGGCCTGTCCGGTCGGTGATGCGCCGGCGTTCATGATCAGGGGGCGCGTCCCGCCATACGGTTTGGGGTTGGCCCGCCCGCCGCGCAATTTGATGAACCGCCCGTCGAAGTCGAAATCCTCGCGAGGTGACCACGCCAGCTTGATCACGTCGAGCCACTCCTGGGCGTACTCGTAGCGCGTCTCGTGATCGCGCAGCGTGGCGCCGAACATCTCGAATTCGCCTTCGTTCCAGCCGCACACGACGTTGAGGCCAAAGCGGCCCTCGCCGATGTGATCGGCGGTGACGAATTCCTTGGCGGCGATCAAGGGCGCGATCAGCGGCGCATGCACCGTGCCGAACACCGTCAGCCGCCTGGTCTTGGCGAGGAGGCCGCACGCCCACGTCACGGTCTCGAACGTTGCCCCCTGATAGTCCGTGTCGCCGCCATAGCCCTTCCACCGGCCGATCGGCAGCATGAACTCGATGCCGGCCTCGTCGGCCATTTGCGCGAGCGCCACGCAATCCGGCCAGCTCCCGGACCAGCGTTCCGGCACCATCGTGACCGCCCGGCCCGACGAGCAGTTCGCGCCAAAGAGGCCGAGCTTCAGCCGGTTCGCGCTGTACATCGCGGCGCGCTCGCCGTTTTCCATCTTGTGGTCCATTCTTCCTCGGCCAAAGCCTTGCCGAACCCCGCGAGAAGCGCCAAGCTCGGCGACAAGCGTCGGTCATGCGAGATCGGTTGCCGCCGATCGATCGTGACGACGCCACAAACCGGCACAGGCGGGCGATATCATGGCAACCGACATCGCGAAAGACCAAGCATCCTATCTATACATCGGGCTGGCGGGCGAGACCGGGCGCGGCCGGGTGGTGCATTCCGGGCTGTTCCGTCTGGCCGACGGCAGCGGCGAATGGGAGGCGATCGAGCGCGGCCTCCCCGAGATGCCGGCGATCCGCGCCCTGGCGGTGCACCCGCAAAACCCCGCGATCGTCTACGCCGGCACGCAATCCGGCTCCTATCGCAGCGCCGACCGCGGCGCGCATTGGGAGAAGGTCGAGATGCCCGACCACGGGCTGCCGGTATGGTCGATCCTCTTCCACCCGCACGATCCCGATGTGATCCTCGTGGGCTGCGAGAACTGCGAAATCTACCGCAGCGACGATGCCGGCGAGCGCTGGACCCGCCTGCCGGTCAGCGTGCGCTTCCCCGAGATAACCACCGCCCCGGGCGCCAACCCGGCAAAGCGCGTCTTGAAGATGGACGCCAGCGCCAGCCAGCCCGGGCACCTCTACGGCGCGATCGAGGTCGGCGGCACGATCCGCTCCACTGATGGCGGCGAGCATTGGGAGAATCTGAGCCACGGCCAGTACCTCAACGACGATTATGTCGACATGCACGGCGTCCTCGCCAGCCGCTGGCGGCCGGGCACGGTGATCGGCATCGCCCGGGCCGGGATGTTCCGCAGCGACGACGACGGCGACCACTGGCGGCCGGTGGCGCTCGACCCGCTCAACGCCAAGGGCCACATCTATTGCCGCGACATCAAGGAGGTGCCGGGTAACCCGCGTCACCTCTGGGTGGCGGCCGGGGCGGGCTTCCAGAGCGATGCCGGCACGCTGCTGCACAGCCGCGACGGCGGCGACAGCTGGGCCCGCGTCGATATCGGCGCCCCGGTGCCGCACACGATGTTCTGCCTCGCCTTCGACGAGCACCGGCCGGCGCGCATGTCGTGCGCCACCAACGGCGGCGAGGTCTGGACCAGCACCGACGCCGGCGAAACCTGGGCCGCCCAACCGCCCCCGCCCGGCGGCACCCAGGTCTACGCCCTCGCCCGCGGCTGAACACCGCAGAGGACAACGGCGGGCGTAGGGCGGAAAAGCGCAGCGCCTTCCGCCAAATCGGCGTCCGCTCCAGCTTTGGCGGCGAATGACGCTGCGCTCATCCGCCCTACGGGCCACGGGCCACCACGGGTCAACCTGGGGCCAGCCCGGGGGTTGACGTCACTGGTGCCTAATGTTGGGCGGGCAGTGGATGAG
>DATCQF010000255.1:0-1752 GCA_036569735.1 Allostellaceae bacterium
GCCCCTGGTAGCGGAGAGGGAAAACGATGCCAAGGCCAATTTCTACGCGGCGGCCTTGCGATTAGCCGCCAGCCGCGCGTCGACCTGCGCGACGGTCTGGTCGACGGTGGCGTTATGCATGCCCATCTGCGCCGCGATCAGCTGCACCAGGCGATCGGTCCGCTCGATGTTCGGCACCCCGTTGTTGAGCGCCCGGGCGGCCGAGGACGGCCGCACCAGATCGTTGGCCGCGGCGGCGTATTTCTCGAACGGCACGAGGTCGTTCGGGGCGGCGCCGAGCTTCTCGCACAATCCGACCACCCAATTGTAGACCGCGCGCGACGTGGCGATGTCCTGGTGCACCGCATCCTTGATGTCGATCGCCGAATCCTTGGTGACGCAGCGATAGTTGCCGGTCAGCAGCATCGCCCATTTGGCGAGCGGCACGAAAATCGAATCGTGTACCCGGAGCTTGACCGGCAGTTCGATCGCGCCGTCGCCCGGGTTATAGCGGGCCGCGTCAACATCCTTCTCCATCTGCCGCAGAATACCCGTCGATGCGTCCGAATCGAAGCGGGCGACCTTGAAGTTCGTCGGCAGGGTGACCTGCAGCACGTTGATCTTCTCGCCCGGCGGGCGGATCGCCTGCGGGTCGGGGCTGCACAAGGTCAGCCGGCCGGGCTCGAAATTGTCCCACACGCCGGCGTCGGTGTAGGCCGCCTTCAAGGCGTCGGTATTGAGGCCGGGGATGCGCTTCAGGTAAGGCAGCGGCGGCATGTTCATGATCGACATGCACGGCACCTTAGACCGCGCCACCGCGTCGAGCAGTTCGCGAACCCCGGGCGAGCGGTATTGCGGCTCCTGCATTGCCAGGGCGATGAGATCGTAGTCGGAGGGCTTGACGTTGGCGACGCCGGCTGCCTTGAGGCTGCCCGGCAGCTTGCGCGAGTCGAGCTCAATGGGGTCCTTGCGGCCGCGGATCGGCATGCGGATGCGGGCGCCGTCGGTGTTGAACGCCTCGACCTCGACCGGGAGGCACACCATCGTGATCTTGTGGCCGCCGAACAATAGCTTGGTTGCCAGCAGCGACCCGTAGGAGGCCCCCAGGATCAGTACGTTGTAAGCGGGCATAAAATCCTCCCCGGACCGGGTTGACGATGTTGGCGGCAGGATATCGAGGATCAGCCGCCGGCCGCAAGGATCGCGGCCAACCCCGCGCGGTAGTTCGGATAACGCAGCCTGACCCCGAGCTCCTTTTTGATCAGCGCGTTCGAGACCCGCTTGTTGTCGTCGTAGAAGCTGCGGGCCATCGGTGACAGCCCGGCAGCCTCGAACGGCATCAGCGGCGGCGCCGGCAGCCCCAAGAGGCTCGCGGCATGGGCGACAACCGCCTCGGGCGCGGCCGGCTCGTCGTCGCACACATTGTAGATCGCACCGGGGCGCGGCCGTGCGATCGAGGCGATCAGCACGCTCGCCAGATCGTCGACATGGATGCGCGAGAAAACCTGGCCCGGCTTGGCGATCCGCCGCGCGGTGTCGGCGCGCAGCGCGTCGAACGGGCTGCGCCCGGGTCCGTAGATCGCGGCGAGGCGAAAGATGTGCACCGGTACGCCGTGGCGGCGCCACAGCCCGAGCCAGCCCGCTTCGGCGGCGACCCGGCGCCGGCCGCGCGGGCCGCTCGGGCGCAATTCCGAGGCCTCGTCGACCCAGCCGCCGGCGCGATCGCCATACACGCCGGTGGTCGAGAGATAGCCGAGCCAGGCGAGGCCGGGG
>DATCQF010000256.1:0-1711 GCA_036569735.1 Allostellaceae bacterium
GGAGAGGGAGGGGCCTGCGCCGAAGGCGTGGGAGGGTGAGGTGGGCCGATTGGCGGCCGCTCTGGAAGCCCCCACATCACCCCAACCCTCTCCGCCCCCGGGGGCGGAGAGGGAGTCTATTGAGTGCCGCCTCGCGCCCACCATCGCCTTCGAGGATGTGCATTTCGCCTACCCCGGCGGGCGGGGCCCGGCGCATGACGGCCTCTCGTTCACGGTGGCGGCCGGCGAGAAGATCGGCATCGTCGGCCCGAGCGGCTCGGGCAAGTCATCGGTCGCCCGGCTGCTGCTGCGCCTCTTCGATCCGCAATCCGGGGTGGTGCGGGTCGGCGGCCAGGATGTCCGCACCCTCGATCCCGAGGCGCTGCGCGGCGAAATCGCGGTGGTGCACCAGGACACCTATCTGTTCCACGGCACGGTCGAGGAGAATCTGCGCCTCGGTAAGCCGGATGCGACGCAGGGCGAGCTCGAAGCCGCCGCGCGCGACGCCAACGCGCACGACTTCATCCTTCAGCTGCCGCACGGCTACCAGACGCTGATCGGCGAGCGCGGGGTCAATCTGTCGGGCGGCCAGCGCCAGCGCCTGGCGATCGCCCGGGCGCTGTTGCGCGATTCGCCGATCCTCATCCTCGACGAGGCGCTCTCCTCGGTCGATGCCGAGAACGAGGCCGTGATCCAGCGCGGGCTCGACCGGCTGGCCCAGGGGCGCACGACCCTGGTTCTGGCGCATCGCCTCTCGAGCGTGATCGGCGCCGACCGCATCCTCGTCATCGATTCCGGCCGGGTCGTCGAGACCGGCCGCCATGCCGAGCTGATCCGCCGCGACGGCCCCTATCGCCGGCTGATGGGAGCGCAGGCCGAGGAGCGCGGCGAGGATGAAATCGCGTTCGATATCGCCTTTGGGGGGGATCACCCGGTCGCCGCGCAGGCCGAAACCGACACCACCGATTACGGCGAGAGTGCACCGGAAGCGGCCGCCGCCGCAGCGGCACAGGTCGGCCCGGCGACGACCCTCCTCGCGCTCGTCGGCATCATCAAGCCGTGGCGCCGGCGTTTCGCGGTCGTGGTGACCTCGGGGATCGGCCGGGTCGCGGCCTTTATCGGGGTCGGCATTTTGGGGGCGCTGGCGGTTGCCGCGGTCAAGACCGGGGCGCCGTTCGCCTATCTCCTGATCATGCTCGGCCTCGCCGCGCCCATCGCCGGGATGCTGCACTGGATCGAATCGTGGCTCGCGCACGACATCGCCTATCGCCTCCTCGCCGAAATGCGCATCGATCTCTACCGCAAGCTGGATTCCCTCGCGCCGGCCTATCTGGTGCGACGCCGCTCGGGCGATCTGATCGCGCTGGCGAGCCAGGACATCGAGACCATCGAATACTTCTTCGCGCATACCGTGGCGCCGGCGCTGGTGGCGCTTCTGGTACCGTCGGCCGTGCTGGTGACCCTGGCGGTCGTCGCCTGGCCGATCGCCGCGGCGCTGCTGCCGTTCGTGCTCTATGCCGGGCTCGCCCCGGTGGTGAAGCGGGCCCGCATCGACCGGCTCGGGACCGAGGCGCGCGAAGCCCTGGGGATGCTCGGCGCCCATGTCACCGAGACGATCCAGGGCCTCTCCGACCTGGTTGCCTTCCAGGCGGTCGGGCGCCGGCGCGACGGCTTCATGGCGGCGGTGCGCGACTATCAGCGGACCCGCCTGACGCTCCTCGGCGATCTGTCG
>DATCQF010000257.1:0-2310 GCA_036569735.1 Allostellaceae bacterium
GGGTCGAGGCGGCACCCCTCGAGCCCCCGCCGGAGGCCGCGCACGATGGGGCCGCCATTGCAGCCGCCCGGGAAGCGGCCGCCCACGAGGCCGCCGAGCAGCACGATGAGAACCGCGCATGGGCCGATTGGTCCCCCGCGCCGACCGATCCCTGGGAAGAGCCGACCCGGGAGCCGGAGCCCCCGGAGCCGGAAACGATTGCGCTGCGCGCGGCCGAAGAGTCGCTGCTCGCCGCGGATGTCGGCGAGCTTGCCGAGATCGCGCGCGAGGACGCCGGCGCCCCCGACTTCGGCGAACCCGGCGGCGCCGAAACGCAGGCGGTCCAGCGCGAGAACGTCGAGACCTTTGGCGGCGACGAAGTCGAGGAAGTTGAAGAGGCCGACGCCGAGCGCCGCCGCTCGCAGCCGAGCCGTCACTACCGGATCCAGGAGGTCGTCAAGCGCCGCCAGATCATGCTGGTGCAGGTCGCCAAGGAAGAGCGCGGCAACAAGGGCGCGGCGCTGACCACCTATCTCTCGCTCGCCGGGCGGTATTGCGTGCTGATGCCCAACACCGGGCGGGGCGGGGGGGTGTCGCGCAAGATCGTCAGCCTGGCCGACCGCCGCCGATTGAAGGAGATCCTCGAGGACCTCGACATTCCGGAAGGCATGGGGGTCATCGTGCGGACTGCGGGCGCCGAGCGCTCCAAGCCCGAGATCAAGCGCGACTACGAATACCTCTTGCGATTGTGGAACGAGATCCGCGACCTGACTCTCAAATCGACGGCGCCGGCGCTGATCTACGAAGAAGGCAACCTGATCAAGCGCTCGATCCGCGACCTCTATACCCGGGACATCGACGAGGTGCTGGTCGAGGGCGAGGAGGGCTACAAGACCGCAAAGGCGTTCATGCGCACGCTGATGCCGAGCCATGCCAAGCGCGTGCAGCCGCATCGCGACCCGCAGATCGGGCTGTTCCACCGCTACCAGATCGAGAGCCAGATCGACGCGATCCACTCGCCGGTCGCCCAGCTGCGCTCGGGCGGCTATCTGGTGATCAACCAGACCGAGGCCCTGGTCGCGATCGACGTCAATTCCGGCCGCTCGACGCGCGAGCGCAACATCGAGGAAACGGCGCTGCGCACCAACCTCGAAGCCGCCGACGAGATCGCCCGTCAGTTGCGCTTGCGCGATCTCGCGGGGCTCATCGTCATCGATTTCATCGACATGGAGGAGCACCGCAATCAGGGGGCGGTCGAGCGCCGGCTCAAGGAGGCGTTGAAGAACGATCGCGCCCGCATCCAGGTCGGCCGCATCAGCCCGTTCGGGCTCCTCGAAATGTCGCGGCAGCGGCTGCGGCCGTCCCTGGCCGAGGCCTCAACCCAGCCGTGCCTGCATTGCGGCGGCACCGGCTTTATCCGTTCGGTCGAATCGACGGCGCTCTACGTGCTGAGGTCGATCGAGGAAGAGGGCATCCGCCGCCGGTCCGCCGAAGTTTGCATTTACGTGCCGACCAACGTGGCGCTCTACATCCTCAACCAGAAACGCGAGTCGCTGAACGAGATCGAAGCGCGCTATGGCGTCAAGGTGATGATCGCGCAGGACGACACGCTGATCCCGCCGAACTTCCGCCTCGAGCGGCTGCGCGCTTATGGCGTGGGCGAGGTGCCGCCGTTGCGCGCGATCCAGGCACCCACCCTGGCCGACGACGACGACGACGAGGAGGAGGAAGAAGAAGCCTTCGAGACACCAGCCGCGGCGAGCGAGTCCATCGCGGAACCGGAAAGCGAGGAAGACCGCAGCCGGCGCCGCCGCCGGCGCCGCCGCCGCCGGACCGAGGAGCCGCGCGAGGCCCGGCCGGCCGCCGCAACCCCCGCGGTCCCCGAGCCCGGGGAGACCGCGCAGGCGGGTGCCGCGGCGGACGGAGTGGCGGGGCAGCCGCCGCGCGAAGAAGACGACGGCGAACGCGACGCCGAGGCCGAGCGGTGGCGGCGGCGGCGCGGCCGGCGCGGCGGGCGGACACGCCCCCGGCGCGAAGAGGCGGCGGAGGCCGCGATGTCCGGTCCGGCGGCCGCCGCCGAGACGATCGAGATCGTCGCGACCGGCGAGGACGAGTTCGTCCCTCGGGAGGCCGAGGCGATGCCGGCGCCCTGGCAGCCCTGGCAGCCCTGGCCGGAAGCGGCCGTGGCGGACGCAGCCAGCCTCGCGCCGCCAGCCGGCGAGAGCGCCCGGCCGGAACCCGAACCGGACCCGATCGGCGACGCGCACGGCGAACCCGAACCCGAATTTGCCGCGCTGCCGACCGCTGAAACCGAGGAGGGCATCCCCTATG
>DATCQF010000258.1:0-4506 GCA_036569735.1 Allostellaceae bacterium
ACGCTGGTGAACGCGGCCGATGCGGAATTCTTCGAAACCTACGGCTTCGCGGTCACCGTCAGCCTCGACGGTTTGGGGCCGGTGCACGACCGGCTGCGTCCATACAAGGGCGGCCGCGGCAGCTTCGATCGGATCATGCGCAATGTGCGGCCCCTATTGGCGCGCCAGCGGCGCATGCAGGTGTCGGCCCGCGTCACGGTGACCCCGGACAATCTCGCGCTGCGCCCGACGCTCGACGGGCTGATCGCCGAGGGGTTTCACAGCGTCGGATTTTCGCCGATGCTCAGCGCTCCCGGCGGAGAGGGCGAACTGCAGCGCGACCACCTCGCGGCGATGCTCGGCGAAATGATCGATTGCGGCCGGGAGTTCGAACGGCGGGCGGTGTCCGGCGAGCGCTATCCCTTCGCCAACATGCTCAACGCCATGCGCGAAATTCATCGGGGCACCCACCGGCCCTATCCGTGCGGCGCTGGGGCGGGGTATTTCGGGGTGTCCGCCGATGGCGAACTGGCCGCGTGCCACCGTTTCGTCGGCGACTCCGAGGGGGCGATGGGATCGCTCGACAGCGGTGTCGACCGGGTGCGCCAGGCGGACTGGCTCGAACAGCGCCGCGTCCATCGCCAGGAGCCGTGCCGTGCCTGCTGGGCGCGCTATCTGTGCGGCGGCGGTTGCCATCACGAGGTGATCCGGCGCGGCCGGCCCGCCTGCGACTATATTCGCGGCTGGTTGCATTACTGCATCGAGGCCTATCTGCGGGTGTCGCCCTTATGCCCGGAATGGTTCGAGGCGCCACCGGCGTGAGCGCTCGGACGACGCACCGGCGACGCGAGGGTGATGCTCTGTCCAATGCTGTCTGAGAGGGGGAACGCGATGCCTGCAACGAGCCTCAAATCCGTCATCACTCAACTCAACGAGACCTTTAACGCGGCATTCAATCGCGGCGACGGAGCCACCCTCGCCGCGCTCTATGTGCCCAATGCGGTGCTGCTGCCGCCGGGGGCGCAGGTGCAGAAGGGGAGGGCGGCGATCAGGAGTTTCTGGGAAGGCATGATGCGGGAATATGGCGAGCTGAAGCTCGTCACCGTCGATCTCAAGCGCTACGGCGAGGATACCGTGCGCGAGATCGGCCGCCTGACCGTGCGGACCAAGGCGCCGCCGCAGCGCGTTCTCGCCGGCAAGTATGTCGTGGTCTGGGAGAAGGTCCGCGGCAACTGGAAACTGGCCACCGATATCGCGAATTTCGACACCGAAGGCTAGCCGTTCCTCCGCGTTTTACCCGATGGTGCTGTCGATCATGTGGCGGATTGCGAGGTAACTGAACGTCATTGCCGAGGCGAGCGAAAAACCGGCCTGGTAGCCAACGCCATGCTCGGTGGCGGCGGCGACATTGCCGGAGGCGTAGAGGCCGGGAATGGGATGACGGCGCTGGTGGATCACCTGCCCGCGAGCATCGGCCAACAAGCCCACCGACGACCCGCCGGCCGGGTGCAGCTCGACACCGTAGAACGGCGGCTCCTCGATGGTGCCGAGGCTGCCATTGGCGCCCGGCGCGGCCTGTGCGGACGCGAGTTTCCAGCTGTGTTCGCCGCGCTGAAAATCAGCGTCCCTGCCGCTCGCCACAAAACCGTTGAAGCGGCCGGCCGTCTGCACCAGCCGGGCCTCATCGATGCCGAGTTGCGCCGCCAGTTCGGAGAGGCTCCCGGCGCGCGTCACGGTGTGCGGCACGGCGCTGCCGACCGGCCGGTTGGCAAACGAATACTTCTTCAGGTATTGCGCGTCGAAAATCAGATAGGCGGGCAGATTAGGGTATTCATGATGCGCCGGGTCGAACAACCGAAGCTGCGGCACGATCCCCTGGAAGAATGTTTCGTCGGCAAAGCGCACGCCATATTTGTTCACCACCATCGTATGCGGGCTGCACAATTCGACGATCCCGGCATAGACGCAAGTCGGCGTCCCGCCCGGCCTCTCCGGTGCAATCGTGTAGGACAGCATCAGCCGCAGGCTGTTCTCGATTCTATGCACGATGCCGCCGATTTCGGCGCCGAGGACGAGGCCGTCGCCGGTCAAGGATGGGGGCGCCAGGCTCGACGCCTCGTCAGCGATTCCCGGAAGCTGCTCGAACTGCCGCATCATTTCCGGGTTCGCGCTGTAGGTGCCGGTGGCGAGGAGGACGCCCTTTCGGGCTCCGATGGTTTCGCCCGAACGCATCACCACGCCGGTCACCCGGCGGTTTTCGACCGCGAGGCATTCGACGTGCCGGTCGCTCAGCACCGGCACGCCGCGGGCGCGCAACTCCTTGAGGAAATGGCTGATGAGGCCCGAGCCCTTGCCACGCATGTCCTGTCGTCTGCGCTCCCGGACGAGGTCCTGGTCCCAGTCCGAAAAGCTGTTGATGCCGCCCCAGGCGACCTGCTCTTCGGCCGTCACGAAAGAGGGGACGTCATCGGGCGCCGGGACAAGGGCTCGCCAGTCGCCGAGATCGAACCCCGAGATCAGCTCGGCCTCCACGGTTCGCCCGAGCGCGTGGGCGCCGGGAGAGGTTCCGTAATAATGGTCGGTGACGCCGCGAACGAGGCGAAACCGGACGCCGCAGTTCTCGAAAAATTTAAGCGCTTCCGGCGACCGGTCGACGAAGGTCGACATGCGGTCGTCGTCGAGACTGCCGCCGCCGAGAAACCGCACATAGGCGATGGTCTCGTCCCGCGTGTCGCCGTAGCCGGCGGCCTCCGCCAGATGGTTCTGGCCAACCCATATGAGGCCGTACGAATTGACCGTGCCGCCGCCCAGCGTCTTCGCCTTTTCGAGGACGATCGGCCGCAGCCCCAGTTGGTGGGCGGCGAGCGCCCCGGCGAGCCCGGCAAGGCCGGACCCGAGAACGACGACGTCCGAGGTAGCGCTGGAGGTCATCGGGTCGACATTCTCTTCATCCGGCATCCCCGGAGGGCCTAATAACCGGGGCCACGATTGGTCCGGGGCGCCTGCCTGGCAAGGAAATTCGGCTACGGCCGGTCCAGTCGGCGGCGCCGGTTGACGCGACCGCCGTGGCCGCCTATGGCTGACCGGGCTGCCGATTGCGGGAGGCGACAATGAACGATGCGGGCACGCTGACATCAGGGAACTGACGGCGGAGGCGTTTCTTCCCTACGGCCAGGTCATCGCGCCGCTGCGGACGGGCGGCCAGGGCGTTGGGACCGACCATGACCCGGAAGCTTCGGCGGCCGAGGCAAAGCTCGTTTTGGGCAACGGCGAGCCGCGGCTGTGGATCATGCATCTGCCGCATGTCGGGCTCGGCTTCAGCCGGATCGCGCGGCACCGGCGGGTCACGCAATGCCTGGGCTCGCTCGGCGGCAAGGAATGGCTGATCGGCGTCGCGCCGCCGGGCGATCCTGGCGACGACGCACAGCCGCGCCTCGAGGACATCGCCGCCTTCCGAGTGCCGGGGGATCGCCTGATCAAGCTGCACGTCGCGACCTGGCACGCCGGGCCGCACTTCACCTATGACGAATGCCTGTTCGTCAACCTCGAGAACCTCGACACCAACCGGCGCGATTTTCACGCCGTGCCGCTCGCCGTCGAGTGCCGCTACCGCCTCTGAGCCGCGCGGCGCCGACCCTACCAGCCAGGGAGTGCATCATGCCGGCAGCCAACTATTTGCCCGAAGTGCTTGAAACCACCGAAGCCGAACGCCTCGCCACCGGCTTTATCTTCACTGAAGGTCCGCTGTGGCATCCGGAAGGCTTTTGGTATTTCGTCGATATTCGCCAGAACAAGCTGTTTCGCCTGACGCCCGGGAAAGCCCCGGAAGTCGTCAGGACCACGATCGGCGGCAACGGCACGACCTTCGATTTGCAAGGCCGCTTGATCGTGTGCGAGGGCGACGACCGGCGGGTCACCCGCATGGGCGCCGACAGCAAGGTGGAATCCTTGGTCGACAGCTACAAGGGCGGCCGTTTCAACCGCCCCAACGATGTCATCTGCCACTCCAACGGCTGCCTTTACTTCACCGATCCGGACAAGCGCCGGGCCTATCGCGATCGCCAGATCCCGGGCCCCGAAGGCGACAACGAGCTGTGGGACGGCGCGTGCGTCTATCGCCTGGCGCCCGATGGCGGATTAACCGTGCTGGCGCATTGCGAATACCCGAACGGGCTCGCGCTCTCGCCGGATGAGCGCACGATGTACGTGGCGAACACGCGCTCGTCGAAATACATCCACGGGATCGCGCTCGATGCCGCCGGCAACATGGTCGGGCGCAGCATCTTCGCCGATATGAACGAAGGCGCCGAGCCCGGGATCCCCGACGGCTTGAAGGTCGACAGCATCGGCCGGGTTTACTGCACGGGGCCGGGCGGCATCTGGGTGATGACGCCCGACGGCAAGCGCGTCGGCATCATCAAGTGGCCGGAGCAGGCGGTGAATTTTGCCTTTGGCGGGTCCGACCTGCGCACGCTGCTGTGCTGCGCGCATACCTCCGTCTACACATTGCGCGTAAACGTGCCGGGC
>DATCQF010000259.1:0-6154 GCA_036569735.1 Allostellaceae bacterium
GGTGCCGCTGTGCGACAGGCTGACGCCGGGACATTCGGGGGAAAAAACATGGCGAACCGGTCGGCAGGACGCGTCGCGCTGATTACCGGCGGCGCCCGCGGGATTGGCGAGGCAACCGCCGAGCGCCTGGCCGAAGACGGCGCGGCGATCGCGATCGGCGATCTCGACGGCACCGGCGCCGAGGCTACCGCGGCGCGCATCGCCGCGCGGCATGGCGTCAAGGCAATCGGCCTCAAGGCTAATGTCGCCGTGGCCGCCGAGGTCGAGGCGATGGTCGCGGAGGTCGCCCTGCGGCTCGGCTCGCTCGACATCCTCGTCAACAATGCCGGGATCACCCGCGACAACCTGATCCACAAGATGACCGACGACGATTGGGACTCGGTCGCGGCGGTGCATCTGAAGGGGGCGTTCCTGTGCTCGCGCGCGGCGCAGCGCGAGATGGTCAAGAGGAATTGGGGCCGCATCGTCAATCTGTCGTCGGTGTCGGCATTGGGCAACCGCGGCCAGACCAACTACTCGACCGCCAAGGCCGGGCTGCAGGGCATGGCGAAGACCTTGGCGATCGAGCTTGGCCGCTACGGCATTACGGTCAATGCAGTGGCGCCCGGCTTTATCGACACCGAGATGACGCGGGCCGTCGCGATCCGGCTCGGCCGCGACCCCGAGGAGTGGAAGGAGGAGCGCGCCCGCGAGATCCCGGTGCGGCGCGCCGGGGTGCCGCGCGACATCGCCAATGTCATCGCCTTTCTGTGCAGCGAGGAAGCCTCATTCGTGTCGGGCCAGGTGATCTACGTCGCCGGCGGTCCGCGCGGGTGAGGGCCAGGACCGAGCCGCCCCGCACCATGCCGGATACCGCAGCCGCGATCCCGAGTTATGATTTCCTGACGCTTGGCGAGACCCTCCTGCGGCTGTCGCCTCCCGGGCTGCAGCGGCTCGACCAGGCGCGGGCGTTCGAGGTCGGGATCGGCGGCAGCGAGCTCAATGTCGCCTGTCTGTTGGCCCGGCTCGGGCGCCGCACCGCCTGGGTGTCGCGGCTGCCGGAGGGGCCGCTCGGTCGCATCGTCGACGGCGAGGCGCGGCGCCACGGCGTCGATACGCGCTTTGTCCGCTGGATCGATGGCGCGCGTCTCGGGCTGATGTTCTTCGAGCCCGGACCGGCGCCGCGCAACGCGCGGGTGATCTATGACAGGAAGCACTCCGCCGCGTCCGAACTGGGGTTCGAGGACGCGCCCTGGGAGGCGCTGATCGCGGCGAGTGCGCGCATCCATCTGTCGGGGATCACCCCGGCGCTGGGACCGAGCTGCCGCGCGCTGGTCGCTCATGTCGCTGCGCAGGCGGCCGCCGTGGGGAAGCCGGTGTCGTACGACCTCAATTATCGCGCGACCCTGACGAGCGCCGCCGAAGCGCGCGCAATCCTCGCCGCGGTCGCGCCGCACCTCGAACTGTTGATCCTCGCCGAGCGCGACGCGCGCGCGGTCCTGGGCTTTGTCGAGGAGGCTGAGGCTCTCGCCGAGGCGATCGCGGCGCGCTACGGCGTGAAACTGGTCGCCCTGACCCGGCCACCGGGATCCGAACCGGGCGATCTCCTGCTGGCGCACGGCACGATCCGCACGGCGCCGCGCTATCCGGTCGAGATCGTCGACCGCATCGGCGCCGGCGATTCGTTTGTCGGCGGGCTCATTCACGGTCTTATCGACGGCGATCTCGACCTCGCCATCCGGCTCGCCGCCTATGCCGCCGCGGTGGGCCTGGCGACCCCGGGCGACATCAACTATTTCGGCCCGGAAGACCTCGCCGCGTTTCACGCCAACATGACCGGCGCGCTGGTGCGATAGGGTCGAAATCCAATCAGCTCGACCGGTTTCGACCCTCAACGGTCGCTCGCTTCAGCCCACCGCGACGGCCGCCCATGCCCCTGAGCCGCCATTCGCGATCACCCTTCCGATCGACAAGGTCGGGGGGGATAGCCGCCCTTCGTCCAGCTATCGGAAGCCGCCCATATCGCCGCGGATTCGCGCAGCCTGCTCGTCGAGGGAGGTCACGCGCTGCCTGAGGTCTCCAATATCATCGGATAACCGATCGATTTTCTCGTCGATCCGGCGCAGATAAACGAGGACCGGATTTTCCGGTTCGTCGGACATAATGGGTCAATTGAGATATCTGTGCCCGAAAGACAAGGCATCATAGCGGAGGAAGCCGGTTGAGCGGAATCGTTTCGCAAATCCCCGTGCCGGCATGGCCCGACGACATCTTCGCCGCGCTGAAGGCGGCCGAGATCCGCCAGGTCGGCTATGTTCCGGATGCCGGGCATATGCGGCTGATCGAGCGCGTGGTTGCCGACCCCGACATCCGCGCGGTGTCCTTGACCAGCGAGGAGGAAGGCATCGGCCTTGCGGCGGGAGCCTGGCTCGGCGGGCAGCGCGCCGCGCTTCTGATGCAGTCGAGCGGGGTCGGCAACTGCATCAACATGCTTTCCCTCGCGAAATCCTGCCGGTTTCCGCTGACCCTCCTGGTCACGATGCGCGGCGAATGGGGCGAGTTCAACCCGTGGCAGGTGCCGATGGGAACCAGGACCCAGGCCGCGCTCGAACTGATGGAGGTCCTCGTCTACCGGGTCGAGCGCGCCGAGGAAGTGGGCGAGACCGTGACGGCGGCGCTCGACATCGCCTTCAACGGCGGGCCCGTCACCGCGGTCCTCCTGGCGCAGCGTCTGATCGGCGCCAAACGGTGGGTGAAATGAGCCGGCCCGCCGCCGCCAACGACCCGCGCGTGGACCGCCGGGCCGCGATGCGCACGCTGCTCGCGGGGCGCGGCGACATGCTGCTGGTCACCGGGCTCGGCTCGACGACCTACGACGCCGCGAGCGTCGGCGACGACGAGCGCAATTTCTACCTGTGGGGCGCGATGGGCGCCGCGTCGATGATCGGCCTCGGCCTCGCGATCGCGCGCCCCGAGCGCCGGGTGCTCGTGGTCACCGGCGATGGCGAGATGCTGATGGGGCTGGGGGCGCTCGCCACGGTCGGGGTCCAGCGTCCGCCCAACCTCGCGATCGTCGTCTTCGACAACGGCAGCTACGCCGAGACCGGCATGCAGCCGAGCCATACGCAAGGCGGGGTGAGCCTGTGCGGCGTCGCGCGCGCCTGCGGCTTCGACGCGGTGTTCGACATCACCGACGTGGCGGCGCTAACGGAGTTCGCGGCGCGCCTCCCCGCTCTCGACCGGCCCGGCTCTTTCGACCGCACCGTCTTCGCCCGGGTCGCGATCCACGCCGACGAGCCGCCCCGCGTGCTGCCGTCGCGCGACGGCGTCCACCTGAAGAACCGATTGCGCCGCGCCCTCGGCGTGGAATGACCCAGGGGATCCGGGCGCCGGGGCCTTATAGCCAGTCCGGATCGAAGCTCATGACGGTCGCGCCGCCCATGACGGCCGGCAGATAGCTCGGCGCACGGGCGAGGTAATGCTCGGCGTAGCAGCGCGCCGTCGCGAGCCTCATGTCGGCAAACTCACCCGGGCCGCGGCCGTGCTCGATCCCCTGGGCGGCGAGCCCGAGGCGCGCCATCAGCCAGCCCCCGGCGACGGTGCCGAAGAGGGCGAGGTAGGGCGCCGACCCGGCGGCGGCGAGGGCGGGGTCGGCCTCGACGAGATAGGCCGTCGCATGCTCCAGCGCATCCAACCCGTGGCCAAGCCCGCGGTGCATCGTCTCCCATTCCGGCTTGCCGCCGAGCTCGGCCAGGGTCGCGCGCATCTCGGCGAATAATTCGCGCGCCGCCTCGCCCTGGTCGCGGCCGAGCTTGCGGCCGACGAGGTCGTTCGCCTGGATGCCGTTGGTGCCTTCGTAGATCGGCGCGATGCGCGCGTCGCGCAGGTACTGCGCCGCGCCGGTCTCCTCGATATAGCCCATCCCGCCGTGCACCTGCACCCCCATCGAGGCGATTTCGACCCCGAGATCGGTGCACCACGCCTTGACCACCGGGATCAACAGATCGGCCCGGCGCTGCGCCTGAAACCGCGCCTTCTCCTCACCGGCGCCGCGGCTCGCATCGATCGCCGCGGCCGCGAGATAGGTCAGCGCCCGCATCGCCTCGGTCGCCGCGCGCATCGACAGCAGCATGCGGCGGACATCGGGATGGTGGATGATCGGGAGCGCCGGCCCGCCATTCTCCTCCGGGCGAGGTACGCCGACGGGCTGGCCCTGTACCCGCATCCGGGCATAGTCGCGGGCCTGCTGATAGGCGCGCTCGGCGATCGCCACCCCCTGCACCCCGACGAGGAGGCGCTCGCTGTTCATCATCGTGAACATGCATTCGAGGCCGCGATTTTCCTCGCCGACCCGCCAGCCGACCGCGCCCGCGCCTTCGCCATACGACATGACGCAGGTCGGGGAGGCGTGAATCCCGAGCTTTTCCTCGAGGCTGAGCGCCCGCAGATCGTTGCGCTCGCCCGGCTGGCCCGCCGCGTCGGGGAGGAATTTCGGCACCAGGAACAATGAGATGCCGCGGCTGCCGGGCGGTGCGTCCGGGGTGCGCGCCAGCACCATGTGGATGATGTTGTCGCTCAAATCATGGTCGCCGTAGGTGATGAAGATCTTCTGGCCGGTGATCCGGTAATGCTCGCCCCGGCGTTCATCGTTGGAGCGCACCGCGCGGGTCCGGAGGGCGCCGAGATCGGAGCCGGCCTGCGGCTCGGTCAGGTTCATTGTCCCGGTCCATTCGCCCGAAACGAGCTTGTCGAGATAGAGCTGTTTCTGCGCGACCGAGCCGTGCGCCTGCAACAATTCGATCGCGCCGAAATTGAGCAGCGGACACAACGCCCAGCTCATGCAGGCCGAGTTCCACATCTCGACGACCGGGGTCGCCAGTGCCAGCGGCAGCCCCTGGCCGCCATGCGCGGGGTCTGAGTGGAGCCCCATCCAGCCAGCCTCGACATAGCGCCGATAGGCCTCGCGAAACCCGGGCGGGGTACGCACCACGCCGTTTTCCAGGACGCTGCCGATGCGGTCGGCCGGCCGGTTCAAGGGATCCAGTTCGGCGGCGGCGAACTTCCCCGCCTCCTCGAGGATCGCATCGGCAACATCGGCCGCAGCACCATCGAGCGGCGCCACCGTGTCGATCACAAAGCGCATCTCGGCGAGCGGGGCGGCGTAGGGCATGGCGGCGCTCCGTTCAGACCGCGTCGGCGATGATCACGCTGGCCGGCCCGGCCAATGGCCTGCGCTCGAGCTTGCGCCAGCCGGTTTGCGCCAGCCACGCATCGGCATCATCCTCGCCATAAGACTGGCCCTCCCCGGAGATAACCAGGAATTCACCCGACATCAGCGGCGCGGCCGGCGGCTGGGTGCGGGTCGCATCCATCCACAAATCGACGAGCAGCAGCCGCGCTCCCGCCGCCGTGTGCGCGCGGACCTTCTTCAAGAGATCGAGATTGTGCGCCACCGAGAGGACATGCACGGTGTTAGCGACGATCAGCACATCGTGCCCGTCGGGCAGGGGATCCGTGACGACATCTCCCTCGACCACCGTGATCCGCGCCCCCTCCGGTACGCCGGCAAGCCGCTGGCGTGCGACCGCGCAGGCGCCCGCCAGTTCGAACAGTGTCCCCTGAACGGCCGGGTGGCGCCGCAATATCGGGATCAGGAACGAGCCGGTGCCGCCGCCGACGTCGAGAATTCGGCGGTGCCGACCGAAATCGTAGGCCGCGGCGAGCGCCGCCGCCGCGCCCGCTGAAAACGCTTCGACGCCGGCGGAGAAGATCTGCTGCTGCTCCTCGCTGAAACGATGGAATTGAGTTTGGCCCTCGCCGGCGCGCACCGCGTCTTCGAGGTTTGTCCACAGCCCGTAGCTGATATGGTCCCAAAAGCGCAGCATCGGGCGCAGATCGGGGCCACCCCCGCCGCTCAGGAAAGCCGCGGCAGTAGTGCTGTTGCGCAGGCGATTCCCGTCCCGCTCCAAGAGACCGAGGCTCACCATCGCATCGGCGCTGATGCCCAAGGTGCGCGTGGGAATGGCGCATTTCGCGGCGAGCTCGTCGAGCGTCGCCGGGCCGCCCGCCAGCTTCTCGAAAACCCCGATGGCGCTGGCGACGAAGAGATGCTTTGCCGCCATAAAGCCCAGGGCGATCCGCATGATCGGTTCGGGTGTGATGTCCGCCATGGTCC
>DATCQF010000260.1:0-12266 GCA_036569735.1 Allostellaceae bacterium
GTCCGAGGCGCGGCGGACCACGACCTCGTCCGAGCCCATCTTGACGCCCTTGATCGCCGCGACGTCGGTCGGCGCCGGCAGGTAATCGACGACGGCGTCGAGCAGCGGCTGGACGCCCTTGTTCTTGAAGGCCGAGCCGCACAGCACCGGCACGAAGGCGCCGGCGATCGTGCCCTTGCGGATGCAGCGCTTCAGCGTTGCCGCGCTCGGCTCTTCGCCGCCGAGATAGGCTTCGAGCGCGGTATCGTCCTGCTCGACCGCAAGCTCGACGAGTTCGTGGCGGGCGGCATCGGCCGCTTCTTTCATGTCGGCGGGGATATCGACGACATCGAACTCCGCGCCGAGCGTCTCGTCGCGCCATTTGAGCGCCTGCATGGAAACCAGGTCGAGGAGGCCGACAAAATCGCTTTCGACGCCGATCGGCAGCTGCGTCACCAGCGGCACGGCGCCGAGCCGCTCCTTGATCTCGCGCACGCAGCGCGGAAAATCGGCGCCGATCCGGTCCATCTTGTTGACAAAGCAGATCCGCGGCACCCCGTACTTGTCGGCTTGGCGCCACACGGTCTCGGATTGCGGCTCGACCCCGGCGACCGAGTCGAAAACCGCGACCGCGCCGTCGAGCACGCGCAGAGAGCGCTCGACCTCGATCGTGAAATCGACATGGCCTGGCGTGTCGATGATGTTGATGTGATGGTCGTTCCAGAAGCAGGTCGTCGCGGCCGAGGTGATCGTGATCCCGCGTTCCTGCTCCTGCTCCATCCAGTCCATCGTGGCGGTGCCGTCGTGGACCTCACCGAGCTTGTAGGAGCGCCCGGTGTAATAAAGAACGCGCTCGGTGGTCGTCGTTTTACCGGCATCGATATGCGCCATGATGCCGATGTTGCGATACCGCTCGAGCGGGGTAGTGCGTGCCATCACCAATACTCCGGGACCAATACTCCGGCGGCGCCTCGCGCCGCACCGTTTACGCTAATTCCCAGGCCGGCCCCGCCCTGGTCCACGACCTGCTCGGTCCACGCCCGACTTCGTCGAAAACCCGCCCGACTTCGCCGAAAACCGAAGGGCGCGCTACCAGCGATAATGCGAGAACGCCTTGTTTGCATCGGCCATCCGATGCGTGTCCTCACGCCGTTTGACCGCGACCCCGCGATTGTTAGCGGCATCGAGCAATTCGCCCGAGAGCCGCTCCTCCATCGTGTTTTCCGACCGCCCGCGCGACGACGAGATCAGCCAGCGGATCGCCAGCGCCTGGCTCCGATCGGTGCGAACCTCGACCGGGACCTGATAGGTCGCCCCGCCGACCCGGCGCGAGCGGACTTCGACCGCCGGGCGAACATTGGTCAACGCCTCGTGAAACACCCGGATCGGGTCCTGTCCGCTGCGCTTCTGGATGCGGTCGAAGGCGCCGTAGACGATGCGCTCGGCGACCGATTTCTTGCCCTCGTGCATCAGGCAATTCATGAATTTGGTGACGACGTTGTCGCCGAATTTGGGATCCGGCAGGACTTCGCGTTTGACGGCGGCGCGGCGGCGCGACATGGCTCTCTCCTCACTTCGGCCGCTTGGCGCCGTATTTCGAGCGGCGCTGGCGCCGGTCCTTGACGCCCTGGGTGTCGTGGGTGCCGCGGATGATGTGATAGCGCACGCCGGGCAAATCCTTGACCCGCCCGCCGCGGATCAGCACCACCGAGTGTTCCTGCAGATTGTGGCCCTCGCCGGGGATGTAGCTGGTCACCTCGAACCCGTTGGTGAGACGCACGCGCGCGACCTTGCGCAGCGCCGAGTTCGGTTTCTTAGGCGTCGTCGTGTAGACACGCGTGCAGACCCCGCGCTTTTGCGGGCACTCCTCCATCGCCGGAACCTTGTTGCGCGCCTTTTGCGGCTTGCGCGGGTTGTTGATCAACTGGTTTATCGTCGGCATCCACACAACCTCGTCGAACAGACGATCGCTCGACGCCTAAACGCGCGTCGGGCGGAAGTCTCTCTCTGCCCAATGAATTCATGCCCTCTCGCGAGGGCCCCCTCTCGCAAGGGGAACGTGCCACTTTGACGAACCGGCTGCGTTTAGGTGGCATCCTACCGCCAGCCGCGAAGCGGCGGATACTATGGACGCCGCCCTACCGGGTCAAGCGGAATACCCCGCCCTGCCTCGTCAGCCCAGGCCAGGCGCCGCTATCCGCCACGCTTTTCGCTAGCCGCCACGCTTTTCGCTAGCCGAACGCGGCGAGGACCTTGCCGCCCGCCTCGACCGGCTTTGCCGCGATCAGCACGAAGGCGATGACGCAGGGCTCGGTGCCGCGATTGACCCAGTTGTGCACGGTGCCGCGCTGGACCACGACGTCGCCGGCCTTCAGATGGGTCATCTCGCCCGTTTCGAGCTCCATGTCGATCTCGCCCGACATGATGACGGCATAGTCGAGCGAGTCGGTGCGGTGGACGCGCGGGGTGTTGCCCGGCTGGAGTTCAAGGATACGAAAGACCGTTCCGTTGTCGAGCGTCGTGCCGGTCTCGCGCAGCCCCTCATCGGCCTCGCCCGTGTTGTCGACCGGGAAGCCCTGGCTGGTCCACACGACACAGGCCGTCGCGAGCGGCCGGGCCGAGCGCAGGTTCTGCGACATCTCGTCGATCGTGACGACCGCCCGCCCCTCCTTGTCGTGCCCGGTCACCACCCGCCGCACTTGCAAAGCCATCGCTTCCCCTCCTCGCCCTATTCGGCCGCCCCGACCGCCCGCTCCTCGATCTGCGGAGGTTCCTGCGCCGCTTCGGCTGCCGCCTCGGCGTCGGCGGCGATCTGGGCGAGCACGCGGTCGCGCTCGGCGGCGACCTCGCGCAGCCGCGCGACAACGCTGCCGGTGCCGGCCGGGATCAGCCGCCCGACGATGACGTTCTCCTTCAATCCGGTCAGCGTGTCGATCCGCCCCGACACCGCGGCCTCGGTGAGGACGCGGGTGGTCTCCTGGAACGAGGCCGCCGAGATGAAGGAGCTGGTCTGCAGGCTCGCCTTGGTGATGCCTTGCAGCACCGGGTGCGCCACGGCTATGCGCAGCCCCTCCTTCTCGGTCTTGGCGTTCTCAAGGTCGAATTCCGAGCGGTCGATCTGCTCGCCGGCGAGGAAAGTGGTTTCGCCCGGCTCCTCGATCTCCACCTTCTGCAGCATCTGGCGGACGATGACTTCGATGTGCTTGTCGTTGATGCGCACGCCCTGCAGCCGGTAGACCTCCTGGATCTCGTTGATCAGGTAGCTCGCCAGCTCCTCGACCCCGAGGATGCGCAGGATGTCGTGCGGCACCCGGTTGCCGTCCATCATCAGATCGCCCTTGAGGACGTAATCGCCCTCCTGCACGCTGATGTGCTTGCCCTTGGGGATCAGATACTCGACCGGCTCGCCGCCCTCGCCCTCGGTCGGGACCACGACGATGCGCCGTTTGGTCTTGTAATCCTTGCCGAATTCGACCCGCCCCTCGCTTTCGCTGATGATCGCGAAATCCTTGGGCTTCCGCGCCTCAAACAGCTCGGCCACCCGCGGCAGACCCCCGGTGATGTCGCGCGTCTTCGAGGATTCCCGCGGGATCCGCGCGAGCACGTCGCCGGCCTTGACCGCGGCCCCGTTGTCGATCGACAGGATCGCGTCGACCGGCAGGAAGTAACGGGCTTCCAGCCCGTTGGCGAGGGTCATCAGCTCACCCCGCTCGTCGGCCAGGGCGATGCGCGGCCGCAGATCGCCGGCGCGCGGCTGCTGCTTCCAGTCGATCACGACCTTGGACGAGATCCCGGTCGCCTCGTCGACCTTCTCGTTCATCGAGAGGCCCTCGCTCAGATCGACGTACTGCGCGATGCCGTCCTTCTCGGTGATGATCGGGATCGTATAGGGGTCCCATTCGGCGAGGCGGTCGCCGCGGTGGACCTGAGCTCCCTCGTCGGCCAGCAGGCGTGAGCCATAGGGCACGCGATGGCGCGCCTTCTCGCGGCCGGCCTCGTCGACCAGCACCATTTCGCAATTGCGTCCCATCGCCACCGGCAAACCGACCGAATTGATGACGACGTTGCGGTTCTTGACCTCGACCTTGGCATCGAAGGCCGCCTCGATCGAGGATTGTTCCGCCCCGCGCTGAGCCGCGCCGCCGATGTGGAAGGTCCGCATCGTCAGCTGGGTCCCGGGTTCGCCGATCGACTGCGCGGCGATGACGCCGACCGCCTCGCCGATATTGACGACGGTGCCGCGGGCAAGATCGCGGCCATAGCACTTGCCGCATACCCCGACGAGGGACTCGCAGGTCAGGACCGAGCGGATCGACACCGCGTCGATGCCGGCCCGCTCGATCGCGTCGACCGCGTCCTCGTCAATGAGGGCGCCGGCGGGCAGCACAATCTCGCCGCTCAAGGGGTCGAACACGTCGACCGCGGCGCAGCGCCCGATGATGCGGTCGGCCAGGGGCGAAATGATCTCGCCGCCATCGACGACGGCGCGGGTCAAGAGGCCTTGGGTGGTGCCGCAATCAACCTCGGTGATGATCGCATCCTGTGCGACATCGACGAGCCGGCGCGTCAGATAGCCGGAATTGGCGGTCTTCAGCGCGGTGTCCGCGAGGCCCTTCCTCGCGCCGTGCGTCGAGTTGAAATACTCGAGGACGGTGAGGCCCTCCTTGAAGTTCGAGATGATCGGGGTCGCGATGATCTCGCCCGACGGCTTGGTCATCAGCCCGCGCATGCCGGCCAGCTGCTTGATCTGGGCGGGCGACCCGCGGGCGCCCGAATCCGACATCATCCACACCGAGTTGATCGGCTCGCCCGGTTTGGGCGTGCGGATGACCTTGATCATCTCCTCGGCGACTTTTTCGCTGCAGCTCGTCCAGGCGTCGACTTCCTTGTTGTACTTCTCGCGCTGGGTAATGAGGCCGTCCTGGTATTGCTGCTCGTATTCCTTGACCTTGTCCTGCACGTCGGCGACGAGCTGGTGCTTGGCCTCCGGGATGATCAGATCGTCCTTGCCGAACGAGATGCCGGCCTTGCACGCCTGGCTGAAGCCGAGCGTCATCAGCCGGTCGCAGAAGATCACGGTCTCCTTCTGGCCGCAGTGGCGGTAGACCTGATCGATCAGATCGCTGATCGCCTTCTTGCCGAGCAGCTGGTTGATCAGGTCGAAGCCGATCAACGGATTGCGCGGCAGGATTTCCGACAGCAGCATCCGCCCGGGGGTGGTCTCGACCCGCCGGACAATGGGTTGCCCCGCCTCGTCGACCCCCTCATAGCGCGCCTTGATTTTTGTGTGCAGCGTCACCGCCTTGGCGGCGAGCGCCTGCTCGATTTCGCCGACATCGGTGAACGCCATCCCTTCGCCGGGCTCACCCTCGCGCTCCATCGTGATGTGGTAGAGGCCGAGGACGATATCCTGCGACGGCACGATGATCGGCTTGCCGTTGGCCGGGCTGAGGATGTTGTTGGTCGACATCATCAGGACGCGGGCTTCGAGCTGAGCTTCCAATGACAACGGCACGTGCACCGCCATCTGGTCGCCGTCGAAATCGGCGTTGAAGGCGGTGCAGACCAGGGGATGCAGCTGGATCGCCTTGCCTTCGATCAGCACCGGCTCGAACGCCTGGATGCCGAGGCGGTGCAGGGTGGGCGCGCGGTTGAGCAGCACCGGGTGCTCGCGGATCACCTCTTCGAGGATGTCCCACACCTCGGGGCGTTCCTTTTCGACCATGCGCTTGGCGGCCTTGATCGTGCTGGCCAGGCCATAGAGTTCGAGTTTCGAGTAGATGAACGGCTTGAACAGCTCGAGCGCCATCTTCTTCGGCAGCCCGCACTGGTGCAGCTTCAATTCGGGACCGACGACGATGACCGAGCGGCCCGAATAATCGACGCGCTTGCCCAAGAGGTTCTGGCGGAACCGGCCCTGCTTGCCCTTGAGCATGTCGGACAAGGACTTCAAGGGCCGCTTGTTGGCGCCGGTGATGACCCGGCCGCGCCGCCCGTTGTCGAAGAGGGCGTCGACCGCCTCCTGCAGCATGCGCTTTTCGTTGCGCACGATGATGTCGGGCGCGCGCAGCTCGATGAGCCGCTTCAGCCGGTTGTTGCGGTTGATCACCCGGCGGTAGAGGTCGTTGAGGTCGGAGGTCGCGAAGCGGCCGCCATCCAACGGCACCAGCGGGCGCAATTCGGGCGGGATGACCGGCACGACTTCGAGGATCATCCATTCCGGCCGGCTGTTCGACTCGGTGAACGCCTCGACCAGCTTCAGCCGCTTCACCAGCTTTTTGCGGCGCGCCTCGGAGCCGGTGTCGCGCAATTCGTCGCGCAGCCGCACCTTCTCCTCGGCCAGGTCGATCGACACCAGCATCGTGCGCAGCGCCTCGGCGCCGATCGCGGCGGTGAACTGATCGTCGCCGTATTCGTCCTGGGCCTTCAGGTATTCCTCTTCGCCGAGCAGCTGGTGCAGCTTCAACGGCGTCAGGCCGGGCTCGATGACGACGTAATTCTCGAAATAGAGGATGCGCTCCAGGTCCTTCAGCGTCATGTCGAGCAAGAGCCCGATGCGGCTCGGCAGCGACTTCAGGAACCAGATATGCGCCACCGGCGAGGCCAGCTCGATATGGCCCATGCGGTCGCGCCGCACCTTCGACAGGGTGACTTCGACGCCGCACTTCTCGCAGATGATGCCGCGATACTTCATCCGCTTGTATTTGCCGCACAGGCACTCGTAATCCTTGATCGGGCCAAAGATCCGGGCGCAGAACAGCCCGTCGCGCTCCGGCTTGAAGGTGCGGTAGTTGATCGTCTCGGGCTTCTTGATCTCGCCGTAGGACCACGAGCGGATGCGCTCGGGGCTGGCGATCGAGATGCGGATCTGGTCAAAGCTCTGCGGCCCCGACACCTGCCCGAAGATGTTCATCAACTCATTCATCGAGGACCCCTCTCGAACAAACATTTGACCGGGGTACGCACCCGGCATCCGGACGGCCAGGCCGCCCTGTTACCCCTGTTAAGATCAGGCCGACAACAGGTCATCAATAGCTGCGCTGCTCGAGTTCGACGTTGAGACCGAGCGAACGCAGCTCCTTGACGAGGACGTTGAACGATTCGGGGATGCCCGCCTCGAAATTGTCGTCCCCGCGCACGATCGCCTCGTAGACCTTGGTGCGGCCGGAGACGTCGTCCGACTTGACCGTCAGCATCTCCTGCAAGGTATAGGCCGCGCCGTAGGCTTCGAGCGCCCACACCTCCATCTCGCCGAACCGCTGCCCGCCGAACTGCGCCTTGCCGCCCAGCGGCTGCTGGGTGACCAGGCTGTACGGGCCGATCGAGCGGGCGTGGATCTTGTCGTCGACCAGATGGTGCAGCTTCAGCATATAGATGTAGCCGACCGTGACCTTGCGGTCGAACGCCTCTCCGGTGCGGCCGTCGACCAGCGTCACCTGGCCGGACGAGGCGAGCCCCGCCCGGTTCAGCATGGCGACGATGTCGTCCTCGCGCGCCCCGTCGAACACCGGGCTCGCCATCGGCACGCCGCGGGTCAACTCGCCGGCGAGTTCCACGAGATCGTCCTGGCCCAGCGCCTCGATGTTGGTGCGGTCCTGGCCGTCATAGATTTCGCCGAGCAGCTTGCGCAATTCGCCGTCGCCGTTCTTGCGCACGCCTTCGAGAACCTCGCCGATGCGGCGGCCGAGCCCGGCGGCGGCCCACCCGAGATGGGTCTCCAGGATCTGGCCGACATTCATCCGGCTCGGCACGCCCAGCGGGTTGAGCACGATGTCGACCGGCGTCCCGTCTTCGAGATAGGGCATGTCCTCGATCGGCATGATGCGCGAGATGACCCCCTTGTTGCCGTGCCGTCCGGCCATCTTGTCGCCCGGCTGCAGCTTGCGCTTCACCGCGACGAAGACCTTGACCATCTTCATCACGCCCGGCGGCAATTCGTCGCCGCGCTGGAGCTTCTCCACCTTGCTTTCGAAGCGCGCCTGGAGTTCGCCGACGGCGTCGTCCATCTGCTTTTTCAGGGCCTCGATATCGGCCATCCGCGCATCGTCGCGCACGGTGATCTGGCGCCACTGCGCGTGCGTGTACTCGGCGAGCAGCGCCTCGTCGATGTCGGCGCCCGATTTCATGCCCTTGGGACCGGCGACGGTGGTCTGGCCGAGCAGGAGCTCGGTCAGCCGGCCGGCAAAGCTGCGCTCGAGAATGGCGCGCTCGTCGTCGCGGTCCTTTGCCAGCCGCTCGATCTCGGCGCGCTCGATCGCCAGCGCACGCTCGTCCTTGTCGACGCCGCGGCGCGAGAACACGCGCACCTCGACGATCGTGCCGGAGACCCCCGGCGGCAGGCGCAGCGAGGTATCGCGCACGTCGGAGGCCTTCTCGCCGAAGATCGCGCGCAGCAGCTTTTCTTCCGGGGTCATCGGCGACTCGCCCTTCGGCGTCACCTTGCCGACCAGAATGTCGCCCGGCTTCACCTCGGCGCCGATATAGACGATGCCGGCCTCGTCGAGGTTCTTCAGCGCCTCCTCGCCGACATTCGGGATGTCGCGGGTGATCTCCTCCTGGCCGAGCTTGGTGTCGCGCGCGCTCGCCTCGAACTCCTCGATATGGATCGAGGTGAACACGTCGTCGGAGACGATGCGCTCGGAAATCAGGATCGAATCCTCGAAATTGTAGCCGTTCCACGGCATGAACGCGCACAACACGTTGCGCCCGAGCGCCAGTTCGCCCTGTTCGGTCGACGGCCCGTCGCCGATGATGTCGCCGGCCCGCACCTGGTCGCCCACCTTCACCAGCGGGCGCTGGTTGATGCAGGTGTTCTGGTTGGAGCGCTGGAACTTCAAGAGGCTGTAGATGTCGACGCCGGAGGCCGCGGCCGAGGTTTCCTCGGTCGCGCGAATGACGATGCGGGTCGCGTCGACCTGGTCGACGATGCCCGAGCGCCGCGCGATGATCGTCACCCCAGAGTCGCGCGCGACGATCTCCTCCATCCCGGTGCCGATCAAGGGCGCCTCGGCGCGGATCAAGGGCACCGCCTGGCGCTGCATGTTGGAGCCCATCAGCGCGCGGTTGGCGTCGTCGTTTTCGAGGAACGGAATGAGCGCGGCGGCGACCGAGACCAGCTGTTTCGCCGAGACGTCGATCAGGTCGATGTCCTGCGGCCGGCACATGATGAAATCGCCGTTCTTGCGGCAGTTGGTCAAATCGTCGGTGATCTGCCCGCCGGCATCGACCGGGCAGTTCGCCTGGCCGATCGAGTAGCGGCCCTCGTCCATCGCCGACAGATAGATCACATCGTCGGTGACCCGGCCCTCGGCCACCTTCCTGTAGGGGCTCTCGATAAAGCCGTACTGGTTGACCCTGGCATAGGTGGCGAGCGAGTTGATCAGGCCGATATTGGGGCCTTCCGGGGTCTCGATCGGGCAGATCCGGCCGTAATGCGTCGGGTGCACGTCGCGCACCTCGAAGCCGGCGCGCTCGCGCGTCAGGCCTCCGGGGCCGAGGGCCGAGAGGCGCCGCTTGTGGGTGATCTCCGAAAGCGGGTTGGTCTGATCCATGAACTGCGACAATTGCGACGAGCCGAAGAACTCGCGCACCGCCGCGGCCGCGGGCTTGGCGTTGATCAGATCGTGCGGCATCACGGTGTCGATCTCGACCGAGCTCATGCGCTCGCGGATCGCCCGCTCCATGCGCAGGAGGCCGACCCGGTACTGGTTTTCCATCAGTTCGCCGACCGAGCGCACCCGGCGGTTGCCGAGATGGTCGATATCGTCGATGTCGCCGCGGCCGTCCTTGAGATCGACCAGCACGTTGAGGATGGCGAGGATGTCCTCCTTGCGCAGCACCCGCATCGTGTCGTCGGTATCGAGCGTCAGGCGCGAGTTCATCTTGACCCGGCCGACCGCCGACAGATCGTAGCGCTCGGGGTCGAAGAACAGGCTGTTGAACAGCCCCTCGGCGGTCTCCAGGGTCGGCGGCTCGCCGGGGCGCATCACGCGATAGATATCAATGAGGGCATCCTCGCGCGTCGCGTTCTTGTCGATCGCCAGCGTGTTGCGGATATAGGGCCCCTTGCTCTCGGTGCCGCGGCTGACGAGGTCGATGTCGAGCAGCTTTACCTCGGTGATGCCGAGATCGATCAGCCGGGCCAGTGTCCCGCGTCGCTCGGGATGCCTGTCGTCCGCCGCGGCGTCCACATCGCCGGCGCGGTCCGCCTTGGCCGTGGTGGCGCTGGGTGTCGGCGGCAGGATCTCGTCGCCGGACTCGAAGTAAACCTCTCCGGTTTCTTCATTGATGATGTCTTCGGCAAGATAGCGGCCGATCAGATCATCGTCGCGCGTCAGCACGTGCTGCAGCCCCTCCTCGCGCAAGCGGCGGATCGCGCGGGCGCCCATCAGCTCGCCGGCGGCGAGCCTCACTTCGCCGGTATCGGCGTCGATCAGGTCGCCGGTCAGCTTGCCCTTGTACTGCTCGGGCTCGAACGGCGTCATCCAGCCGCGCTCGCCGCGCTGATAGGAGACGGTGCCGTAAAACGCGGCGAGGATCTCCTCCTTGCCCATGCCGACGGCTTCGCCGGGCACCAGGTTCTTGTTGTCGGCGCGGCGCAGCGCGCGCTTCTGCGCGGTCACGGCGTCGTCAAGCGCCATTAATAGCGTCGTTGCGGGCAGTTTGCGGCGCCGGTCGATGCGGACATAAAGGTGGTCCTTGGCGTCGAATTCGAAATCGAGCCAGGAGCCGCGATAGGGAATGACCCGGGCGGCGAACAGGTATTTCCCCGAAGAGTGCGTCTTGCCCTTGTCGTGGTCGAAAAACACGCCGGGGCTGCGGTGCATCTGCGAGACGATGACCCGCTCGGTGCCGTTGATGATGAACGTGCCGTTGTGCGTCATCAGCGGCATGTCGCCCATATAGACGTCCTGCTCCTTGATGTCGCGGATCGAGCGCGCGCCGGTGTCCTCGTCGACGTCCCAGACGACGAGGCGCAGCGTCACCTTCAAGGGCGCGGCAAAGGTGATGCCGCGCTGCTGGCACTCGTCGACCTCGTATTTCGGGGTCTCCAGTTCGTAACGCACGAATTCGAGCTGGGCGCGCTCCGAAAAATCGCGGATCGGGAAAACCGACTTGAAGACCTCCTGCAGCCCGACATTGCCGCGGTTCTCGGCCAGCACCCCCATCTGCAAGAAGTGGTCGTACGAACTCCGCTGCACCTCGATCAGGTTGGGCATCGGAGCAACCTCGGGAATACGCCCGAAGCTTCTGCGGATCCGCTTCTGGCCGTTGAAGGATATCGCCATTTATGTCCCTCGCTGTGGGCCGCGCCCCGGTGGATTGGAGGGGGCGTGGCCCGGTATCGTTATCGCATCCTCAGCCGCCCCGCCGCCGTCAATCCACGGGGTCGCAGCCCGCCGGGTGCGTCCCACCGGCTCGCGGCGGACAAAGCTTTTCGCAAGACGCCAGCACCGGGCGTGCGAAACCTCTCGCACCCCCGGGTCTTCAAGACGCCAGCACCGGGCGTGCGAAACCTCTCGCACCCCCGGGTCTTCACGACGACAAGACCAGGCGTGCGAGACCTCTCGCACCCCCGGTCTCCCACGACGCCAATACCGGGCGTGCGAGAGCTCTCTCGCACCCCGGTTCGGTAATCTCGATGTCGGCGCGGCGCCCGGTGGCAGCCGCTGCGTTGCAGTAGGTCGTGGCGGACCTACCTTATTTCGACAGTCGCACCCGCATCTTCAAGCTGCTTCTTGATTTTCGCAGCTTCCTCCTTGTTGACGCCTTCCTTGACCGCCTTCGGCGCCGCCTCGACGAGATCCTTGGCTTCCTTCAGGCCGAGCTGCGTCAAGGCCCGCACTTCCTTGATCACATTGACCTTCTTCTCGCCGATCGTGGCCAGGATGACGTCGAACTCGGTCTTTTCGGCGACCGCCTCGGCGGCCGGCGCCGCCGCAGCCGCCGCCGCGACCGGCGCCGCGGCCGAGACGCCCCATTTCTCTTCGAGCATCTTTGCCAGCTCGGCCGCCTCGATCACGGTCAGCGCCGACAGATTGTCGACGAGTGTTGCCAGATTAGCCATATCGCTACTCCCGATTGTGCCCTGAAGGCGTGTTCCGCACGAATTCCCGGCGCCCTGCTAGGCGGCGCCATCCGGTTCAGCCGCAGCCGGTTCGTCGCCACCCGGTTCGTCCGCAGCCGGTGCGGCTTCAGCCGCAGCCGGTTCGTCCGCAGCCGGTGCGGCTTCAGCCGCAGCCGGTTCGTCGCCACCCGGTGCGGCTTCAGCCGGTGCGGCTTCAGCC
>DATCQF010000261.1:0-1687 GCA_036569735.1 Allostellaceae bacterium
CGCTATTCCGGGATGAAGTCGCCCGGTTAGAGGGCGTCTCTGCTGGCCCGCTTAGGGTCCGCTCCTTCGGCTTTTGCCATGGGAGAGGACGATGCCAGCAGAGAGGATCGCGATGCGCCAGGTGCGCGACGTGCTTCGGTTGAAGGCCGCCGGGGTGTCCGGCAACGAGATCGCCCGCCGTGTCGGCGTGGCGCCGTCGACGGTCCGGCTGACGTTGAAGCGGCTCGCCGTCGCCGGGCTCGGCTGGCCGCTGCCGGCCGAGATGACCGACGCGGCGCTGGAAGCGCAGCTCTTCACCGCGGCCGGCAAGAAGCAGGGTCACCGCCGTCGAACCGAGCCCGACTGGGCGGCGGTTCACCGCGAGCTGAAGCGCAAACACGTCACGCTGCAGATCCTGTGGGACGAGTACATCGAGCAAAACCCCGACGGGTATCGCTATTCGCGGTTCTGCGAGCTGTACCGGGCCTGGGCCTCGCGCGTCTCGGTGACGATGCGGCAGACCCATGTCGGCGGCGACAAGCTCTTCGTCGATTACGCCGGCGACACGGTGCCGGTGATCATCGACCGGCTGACCGGCAAGACGAAGCCGGCGCAGATTTTTGTCGCCGTCATGGGCGCCTCCAACTTCACCTATGCCGAGGCGAGCTGGACCCAGGCGCTCGCCGACTGGATCGGAGCCCACACCAGAGCATTCGAGGCGATCGGTGGGGTGCCGAAGCTGCTAGTGCCGGACAACACCAAGGTCGCGGTGATCAAGGCCTGCCTCTACGAGCCGCAGATCAATCGCACCTACGCCGACATGGCCGCCCATTACGACACAGCGATCCTGCCGGCCCGCCCGCGGCGGCCGCGCGACAAAGCGAAGGTCGAGGCGGCCGTGCTGATCGTCGAGCGCTGGCTCTTGGGCCGGCTGCGCCATCGCCGCTTCTACAGCCTGGCCGAACTCAACGCGGCAATCGGCGAGTTTCTGCGTCAGCTCAACGAGGAGCGGGCGATCCGTCGCCTTGGCGTCACTCGCCGGGCGCTACTCGAGGAACTCGACCGGCCGCATCTCAAGGGCTTGCCAAGCGAGCCCTATGCCTTTGCCGAATGGCGGCTGCGCCGGGTCGGCATCGATTACCACGTCGAGATCGAGGCGCACTTCTACAGCGTGCCCTACCGCTTCGCCAGTCGTGAGGTCGAGGTGCGGCTGACGCCGCGCACCGTCGAGGTCTTTCTCAAGGGCGAGCGGGTCGCCGCGCACCTGCGCTCCAGCGGCAATCACCGGCACACCACCGTTTCCGATCACATGCCGTCGAGCCACCGGCGCTATGCCGACTGGACCGTCGAGCGCATTCGCCGCGAGGCCGCCACGATCGGTCCGGCGACGGCAGCCTTATGCGAGCTGATCCTGGAACGCCGGCCGCACCCCGAACAGGGCTTCCGCTCCTGCCTCGGCATCGTGCGCCTGGTCCGGCCGTTCGGCGCCGATCGGGTCGAAGCGGCGGCGACGCGCGCCATCGAGATCGGCACGCTGACCTACGGCTCGGTGCGCTCGATCCTCGACAACAAACTCGATCGCCAGGCCGCGCAGCCACGGACGGCCGACGCCGTCGCCGTCCTCCACCCCAACATCCGCGGTCCCCGCTACTACCATTAACTGGTTAGGATATCGATTACCGCGCCCCGCGCGGCCTCGATCGCGGGC
>DATCQF010000262.1:0-3438 GCA_036569735.1 Allostellaceae bacterium
GTGCGGCACCGGCCCCAGGGTGGCGTTGTCGATGACCCAGCGGCCGTTCCAGGTGACCGGCTTCCCGGTCCACAGCTCGCGGGCGAGGCGCAGCCCTTCGAGCATGCGCCCGACGCGTTTCTCGAAGGGGACGCCGCAGGACACGAATTCGGCGCGGATATTGGGCACGTCGCTGGCGATGCCGACCCCGAGGATGAAACGCCCTTCGCTGATCTGGTCCAAGGTCGCGATGCCGTGCGCCAGGACGACCGGGTTGCGCAACGCGGGCAGCAAGACCGCGGTGCCGAGTTCGGCGCGCCTCGTACGCGCGGCGACCGCGGACAGGAGGGTCAGCGGCTCGTGCCGGGGGCGCGCCAGGATCGAATCGCCGACCCAGATCGAATCGTAGCCAAGATCCTCGGCCCGCTCGGCCAGCGCCAGCAAGGGCGCCACTTCGGGGCGGCCTTCCATGACCTGTTCGCGGGTCGGCAGCAGGTATCCGATGCGCGGCGGCATGGGCGGCTCCTGTGGTGGTAGGCGTCGCAGCATACCCCGTCCTGCCCTGTCGGCAAAAGCCGCGCCGCCGACGCGTAATAGGGGGCATTTGCCGGCCGCGATAAATTTTCCCGAGATCGATTGAATAAACTATCCTTTTACTTGTGTTCGGTATATTAGCTGTACCAGCGAGAGAAGAGAGACCACCTGTACGCCTAGCTATGCGAGTGCCCCTCCTCGGCGAGGATCTAGAACGCCTCGATCGGTTCAACCACGCCGTACGAAATCGGCGACCGCGCCCCTGAGAAGATCGTGCTGGCCTATCCCGGCGGTAGTGCACCGTTTCGAGATTTTCTAGAGACGCGGCCGCGCTTGCCGACGCATCGAGGAGTTGATTGGCAAATGATGACGAACCGTACCATGCGGGCGCGGCCCGCCTACCAAAGCCCCCCGTCTCGGCGCCCGCGGAGTTTTCCTCGGCTCCCCGCAGGCCGCGGCGCCAAGCCCCCGCGCGACGTGTCGGTACCGGGTGGCCCGGGTTCCCTTGCCAGCCCGGGTTCCCTGGCCAGCCCGGGTTCCCTGGCCAGCCCGGGTTCCCTTGCCAGGACGACGATGCCCGGGTTCTCGACCGGCAGCGATGCGATCGCGTCGGCGACCCCTGACGGTCCGACCGGGCAACTCCTCGCAACCTCGACGGCCTCCGGCGGCAACACCGTCCTGACCTTCGCCGATCGTTCGACGATGACGCTGGTCGGCATCGCGGATATCACCGAGGTGAGTTTTATCCGGTAAGTGTCTCGAACGGGAGGTGGCACCGCCGAGATCCCCACCTCACCCTGCCCGCTCCGCCCCCGGGCGGTTCCCTCAGGTACGGCGCGGGGCTCCGGCCTTCTCGACGAGCTGTTCCAGGACCTCGTAGGGCTGGGCGCCGACGACGCCGTAGCGCGCGGCGACAAAGGTCGGGACCCCGGTGACGCCGTACTGGCGCGATTTCGCCCAATCGGCGTCGACCGCGTCCTTGAAGCGGCGCTCCTCGAGGACAGCGCGCGCCTCATCCCCCGGGAGCCCGACCGATCCGGCGATCTCGACCAGGATATCGAGATCGCCGATGTTGCGCGCCTCGACGAAATACGCCTTGTAGAGTGCGTCGTGGATCGCCCAGCCGCCGGGCTGGGCATCGGCCCACTTGCCGAGCTCCTGGGCGAGCCGGCTGTTGTAGCTGTGGGTCCGCCGCCCGTACGGCAGCCCCTCGGCATCCATCAGCCCCTTCATGCGCTGGTACATCGCCTCGGGGTCGATGTTGCGCCCGGCATAAACCTCCGCCATCGAGCGCCCCTCGGGGGGCGTCTCCGGGTGCAGCGGAAAATGCACCAATACGGTCTCGACCTCGAATGTCTCCTTGAGTTTTTCAACACGCACGGTGCTGAGGTAACACCAGGGTCAAACGTAGTCGGTGAAGATCTCCAGGGTGACCGGCTCGGTCATGCGCTGCCCTCCTCGCCCGCTCTTCGCGGACGCCATTGTAGAGCAGCCGGCGGATCTGGCAATGCAAACCCTGCCCAGGCTCGCGGATCGATCACTGTGCGGCTTCGCTGCCGGCGGCTGGACGGGCGCGCGGCAGCCGGACGGTAAACTCGGTGAACTCGCCGACCCGGCTGTCGACGAGGATCGTGCCGCGATGTTGCTGGGTGACGATCTCGTAGCTGATCGAGAGGCCCAGACCTGTGCCCTCCCCGGTCGGCTTTGTTGTAAAGAACGGCTGGAACAGCTTTTCGGTGATGTCCGGCGGGATGCCGGTACCGTTGTCGCGCACCTTGACCTCGACCGCGTCGCCGAGCTCAAGCGTCGTCACCGTCAACACCGGCTTGAACGAGCCGTCATCCGCCTCGCCGCGGCGCTTGTTGGCCGCGTAAAAGCCGTTTCCGAACAGGTTGAGAAACACCCGGGTGATGTCTTGCGGCACCAGCTCAATGGGCGCCATCGCGGCATCGAATTGGCGCTCCAACGTGATGTTGAAGGTCTGGTCCTGGGCGCGGGCGCCGTGATAGGCGAGGTTCAGCGCTTCTTCGACGACGCCGTTGAGGTCGACGCTGCGGCGCTCCCCGCTGCCGCCGCGCGAATGCTCCAGCATGCCCTTGACGATGCCGTCCGCGCGCCTGCCGTGCTCGACGATCTTTTCAAGGTTGCCGGTGAGCATCGCGAGGACTTCGTCGACTTCGGCGCGCTTGTCCTCGCCGAGCCCGGCGATCGCCGGTGCCGCGGCCACCTCCAGCTCTGCAACAGCTCGCCCGACAGGCCGGCGAAATTATTGATGAAATTCAGCGGGTTCTTGATCTCGTGGGCGATCCCGGCGGTCAGCTGGCCCAATGAGGCCATCTTCTCGGCCTGGATCAAATTGGCGTGGGCCTCGCGCAGCGTGAGGAGCGCTGCCTCGGCGGCCTCTTTTGCCGCGCGGATCTCGGCCTCGGCACGCTTCCTCTCGGTGATATTTGTGTACATCGACACAAAGCCGCCACCCGGGATGGGGTTGCGACGCACTTCCAGCGATGTGCCGTCGGGGCGTTCGCGCTCGTCGAAATGCGCCCGGTCGGTGATCATCCGCCGCTCGCGCACCATCTCCTCAACATCGCCCGGCCCGAATTCGCCGCGTTGGGCGAGCAGGCGGAAGAAATCGTCAAAGCTCGGGTCGCCCTCCAGGAACGCGTCGGTCAGCTGTAAGAGATCGCGGAAGTGCTGGTTCCACGCCACCAGGATGAGGTCGCGGTCGAACATCGCGACGCCCTGCTCCATGTTGTCGAACATGACCCTGAGCGCCGCTTCGCGCCGGGCCAGTTCGGCGGTGCGCTCCTCGACCAGCCCTTCGAGCCGCGCGGCGGCCTCGGCGCGCTCAACCAGCAGCGCATCGCGTTCGATCGCGTTCTGGCGAAACACCTCGACCGCGCGGCCCATCGCGGACACCTCGTC
>DATCQF010000263.1:0-6898 GCA_036569735.1 Allostellaceae bacterium
CAAGTATATGATGGAATTAAGCAAAAACGTCATCCTGAGGAGACCGCGTAGCGGGCGTCTCGAAGGACGCACAGAGCTGATCCAGACACTGAGCAGCAATCCCTGACCCTCACTCCAAGCTCTTATGCAGCGCCCGCCACACCCGTTCCGGGGTGGCCGGCATGTCGATCGCCGCGCCGGCCGGCAGCGCATCGGCGACGGCGCCGATGACCGCGGCGAGCGACGCGGTGGTGCCGGCTTCGCCGACCCCCTTGACCCCGAGGGCGTTGGTCGTCGCCGGCACCGGGCGCAGTTCGCTAATGATGTCGGGCAGGTCGTCGGCGCGCGGCATCGCGTAATCCATGAACGACCCGGCGAGAAGCTGGCCGCTCGCCGGGTCGTAGACCCCGCTTTCCATCAGCGCCTGGCCGACGCCCTGCGCCACCCCACCCTGCACCTGGCCTTCGACCAGCACCGGCTGCAACACCCGGCCGCAATCGTCGACCGCGGTATAGGCGGCGAGGGTCACCCGCCCGGTGTCGGGCTCGATCTCGACTTCGGCGACATGGACGCCATTGGGAAACGACGGCGGCACGTCGGCGGTACGCCTGGTATCGAGGTCTTCGGGAATTTCGCCGGCGCGGGCCAGCGTACGGGCGCGGTCGGCGAGGTCGAACAGCCCGATGTGCCGGTCGGTGCCGGCGATCTCGAAGACGCCGTCCCGATAGGCGATGTCGGCCTCGGCCGCTTCGAGCACATGGGCGGCGACCCGCCTGCCCTTTTCGATGACCGCGTCGATCGCTGCGACCACCGCGCCGCCGACCGACATCGTCGAGCGCGAGGCCACCGCGCCGGCGCTCGGGACGCCGTCATCGCTGTCGCCGTGCTCGACCTCGATATGCCCGGCCGGGATGCCGAGGCGCTCGGCGGCGAGCCGGCGGTAGAGCGTCTTGTGGCCCTGCCCGCTCGCCTGCACCCCGATCGCCAGCAGCAGCCTGCTCTCGCCAGGAAAACCGCCAGGAAAGCTGATAGCGGCGCCCTCGCCCGGCTGGCCGCCGGCGATTTCGAGAAAGCACGAGACGCCGAGCCCGCGCCGCTTCCCTGCCTTCTCCGATAGTGCCGCCCGCCCCTCGAACCCCGCGACATCAGCGCGTTCGAGCGCGCCCTCGAACAATGCCGGAAAATCGCCGCTGTCGTAGGTCGTGCCCATCGGCGTCCGGTACGGCATGCGGTCGGGGGGAATGAGGTTGCGCCGGCGCAACGCGATACGATCAATGCCGCTGACGCGCGCGGCGGCGTCGACCAGGCGTTCGAGGCAGTAATTCGCCTCGGGCCGGCCGGCGCCGCGATAGGGCCCGGTCGGCACGGTGTTGGTGAAGAGGCAGCGGATGCGCAGCCCGATCTCTTGGATGTCGTACATGCACGGCAGGCAGCGCGCGAAATTGGCGGTCGCGATGAAGGCGGCGTGCGAGGTCTGATAGGCCCCCATATCGGCGAGCACGTCGATGTCGAGCGCCAGAAAACGCCCGCCCTCGTCGAGCGCCAGCGCCGCCTCGATCAGCGTGTCGCGCGCCTGGTTGTCGCTGAGAAAACCCTCCGACCGGGTGCCCAGCCAGCGCACCGGACGGCCGACCTCTTTGGCCGCGACCAGGAGCGCCGGGTATTCGGGATAGCCCGAGGTGCGCATCCCAAAGGCGCCGCCGACATCGCCGCTCAAGACGCGCACCCGCTCCTGCGCGACTCCGAGGCAGTGCGCCAGATGCTGGCGCAGTACGAAGGCGCTCTGCGAGGCACAGCTCAGGACATAGCGGCCGGCGTCCTGGTCGTAGCGCGCGAGCGCCGCGCGCTGTTCCATCGGCGCCATGATTATGCGCTGGTTGACGAGGCGCACCCGGGCGACATGCGCGGCGCCGGCAAAGATCCGCTTGGCTGCCGCGCGGTCGGCATCGCCGCCGCCAAAGCCGGGCCAGTCGAGCGCCACATTGCCCGGCGCCTCGGGCCAGATTTGCGACGCCTGCGGCAGCACCGCCGCGGCGACATCGACCACCGGGTCGCGCGGCTGGTAATCGACGGCGACCTCTTCGGCGGCCGCGCGGGCGGCGGCTTCGGTGTCGGCGACGACGAGCGCCACCGGGTCGCCGACATGACGCACGATGTCGCCGGCCAGCGCGGGACGCTGCGGCACCACCATCCCGGCGCCGTTCGGCACCGGCGCGGCCAGCGTCACATTGCCGACCCCGGCGCGCTCCATGTCGGCGGCGGTCAGCACCGCGAGGACGCCCGGCAGCGCCCGCGCCGCCACGCTGTCGATGGCGCGGATCCCGGCAAAGGCATAGGGCGAGCGCACGAAAACGCCGTGCGCCTCGCCTTCTTCCCGCTCGTCGTCGACGAAGCGGCCGGCGCCGGTCAAGAGCCTCTGGTCCTCGTCGCGCGGCTCGAATGGCAGGCTCATCGCTTGCCGCCTCCTCATCCTCTGGCAAGATCGCGTTCGTCTCGATAGCTTTGGGGCAAGCGAGCGGGAAGGCTATCGAATTCGTCCTCGCGGCAAGCGCCGCAGACGACGTCGTATCCCGCCGAATTTGGTCCACTTCACGTTGGCGCGAAAAAACATGGCAATCCAGCTCAGCTCCCCAAAAGCGAACACCTTGGCGCGCAAGCTTGCCGCCGCCACCGGCGAAGATATCGAAACAGCCGTCGAGCGCGCCATCGAAGAACGACTTGCGCGCGTTCCGAAGCGACGTTCGCGACGGCTACGTGCCGATGTCGAGGCGATATTCGATCGGCTGGCGCGGATGCGGGTCCTCGATGCCCGACCGGCTGAGGAAATAATCGGCTTCGATCCGCATGGAGTACCGAGCTGATGGTGATCGATACGTCGGCTATTGTTGCCGCAATCGCTGGCGAGCCCGACCACGCTCGATACCGCGACGCGATCAAGACAGCTGACATACGGCTGTTGTCTGCCGTCACCCTGTTGGAAACCCAGATCGTCCTTTTCGCCCGACTCGGCCCCGGCGCGATTACCGTATTCAACGAATTGATCGATCGCGCGGCGATCACCGTGGTGCCTTTCGATGAGGCTCTCGCGGAGGCGGCGTTTCAGGCGTACCAGACCTACGGCAAAGGCCAAGGACATCCAGCACAACTGAACATCATCGACTGTGTTGCGTATGCACTGGCCCGAGCACGCGGGCTACCCTTGCTTTTCAAGGGCCATGATTTTGGCAGAACGGACATAACCCCGGCGCTGGTTGCGGGTTAGGAATGCGACCTCATCGCGCTTCTCAGCGCTCGCCAATGCTGATCTAATGCCGGCGCACTCGATCGGCGCGGCTGAGCGAGAATAGTCGAGGGGGGAGCCCAGCATGTTGCCGATGTCCGCGCGCCGTCGCACCGCGCCACCGGTCCGGTCGCGCCGCGTTTCCCCGCGACGCGGCTAGAAGTCCGCCGCCGCTCATGGGCGTTTCGGCTGATCTCCTGATCAACGCGATTGTCGCCGGGATCCTGCTCGGCGGCTTTTATGCCGCGGTGACCGTCGGCATCACGATCTCGTTCGGCATGCTCGACATCGCCAACATCGCCCAGCCGGCCTTCATCCTGCTCGGCTCCTACGCGGCCTATATCTTCAACTCCTATTGGGGGATTGACCCCATCCTGATCGGCTTTGTCATGACGCCGGTGTTCTATGTGATCGGGATGGTGGTCTACCAGCTCTACTACCATGCCTTCGAGAGCCGCGGCGACCAGTCGATCCAGGGGCTCGCCTTCTTTTTCGGCGTGCTGTTCGTCGGCGAAGTGGCGCTGATCCTGGTATTCGGCGTCGACTACCGCTTTGTCGAGGCGCCCTATATCGGCCCAAGCCTGCATTTCGGCATCTTCGACCTGCCGCTGCGCATGCTGGTCCCGTGCGTCGTCTCCCTGGTGATGATCGTCGTCTTGCACCTCTATCTGACCCGCAGCTTCATCGGCCGGGCGATCCTCGCGGTGTCGCAGGATAGGCTCGCGCTGCAGCTGATGGCGGCGAGCCCGACCCGGATCAAAGGGATCGCCTTTGGCATTTCGACCGCGACCTGCGCCTTGGCGGGGACCTTTCTCATTATCATCCAGCCGGTCGAGCCGTCGATCGGGCGGGATTACATCGGCCGCATCTTTGCGATCTGCGTGCTCGGCGGCATGACCAGCTTTCCCGGAATGGTCATCGCGGCAATCCTCATAGGCATCGTCGAAAGCATTACCGCGACGTTTTACGGGCCGTCCTGGGCGCCGGCGGTGGCCTTTGGCTTCCTTTTGATCACGCTGGCCGTGCGTCCGGCCGGCCTGGCCGGACGCTAGCGGTGCGCAACATCACGTTCTGGATCGGCGCCGCCGCGCTTGGCGTCGGGTTCGTCGTGCTGACCCGCATATTCTTCACCAACGAGTATTACTTTTTCGCCGCCTATGTCGTCCTCCAGTACATCGTCTTATCGACGGCGTGGAACATCCTCGGCGGCTACACCGGCTACATCAATTTCGGCACAGGCGCGTTCTTCGCGATCGGCGCCTACAGCTCGGCGGTCCTGCACAAGATGCCGGCGCTGACCATGGCGTGGTTCGGGGTAAAGACGCCAGCAATCCCGCTGCCGGTCATGATCATCATCGGCGGCATCGTATCGGGGGTGCTGGGCCTCGGCACCGGCTACCTGACCTTGCGCCTGCGCGGCGTGTTCTTCGCGATCGCGACCCTGGCAATGACGGTCGTCGTGCAGACGCTGATCGTCAACTGGGACTATGTCGGCGGCTCGCGCGGCATCTACATCATCCGCCCGGCCGACGCGCCGCTCGGCGGCGGCTACATCCAGTACCTCTATACGCTGATGATCGTGCTTGCCGTCATCTCGGTCGGCATCGCGCGGACCATCGAGCGCTCGCGCCTCGGCCTCGGCTTTGCCGCGATCCGCGACGACGAGCTGGCGGCCGAGGCCGCCGGGGTGCCGACGCTGCGCCTCAAGCTGATCGCCACGACCTTGAGCGGGGCGTTGATGGGCATGGCCGGGGCGCCCTTGCCGTATTACGTCACCTATCTCGACCCGGGATCGAGCTTCAACCTCGCCTACGCGGTCAACAGCGTGGCGATGCCGGTGATCGGCGGGATGACCAGCTGGATCGGCCCGATCATCGGCGCGATCATCCTCGGCACGATCCAGCAGCTCGCGACCGTGACGATCTCATCGGCGCTCAACCTCCTGATCGTCGGGCTCTTGCTGATCGGGTTCGTCATCATCGCCCCCAACGGCATTGTCGGGCTGGTCCAGGCGCGGCGGCGCAGGCGAGCCGGGGCGGCCGAGGACCTCGCGGAGCAGCAGGCAAGAGAGCCGGCATGAGCGAGCACCCGATCCTCACCGTTAGCGGTCTCGGCAAGCGGTTCGGCGGGTTCGTGGCGCTCGAAAACATCGACCTCTCCGTCGCCACCGGCGAACGGCTCGGCCTCATCGGGCCGAACGGCTCGGGCAAGAGCACCCTCGTCAACTGTCTGTGCGGCACCCTCCACAACGAGACCGGCAGCGTCCTCTTCGACGGCCAAAAGCTCGACGGGATGATCGCGCACGAACGCACCCGCCTTGGGCTCGCCCGCAGCTTTCAGCTGCCAAAGCCGTTCCACACCCTCAATCTCGTCGACAACCTGCGGGTCCCGCTGCTCTATACCGTCAACGCGCGGCCCGGGCACCGTCTGTCCGACACCCAGGTCGACGCGCGTTGCCACGAGCTGCTGAGCCAGGTCGGGCTCGCCGCCAAGGCGCGGCGCCTGCCGCGCGACCTGACCCAGGTCGAGATGCGCAAGCTCGAATTGGCCCGTGCCGTCGCCACCCAGCCGCGGCTCCTCTTTGCCGACGAGGCGATGGCGGGGCTGTCGCCCGCCGAGGTCGAGGAGATCATCGCCGTCCTGTTGCGGCTCAACGAGGAGGGCATCACGATCGTCTTGATCGAGCACATCATGCGGGCGGTGATGAGCTTTTCGACCCGGCTCGTCGTGCTCGTCGCCGGCCAGAAAATCGCCGACGGCCCGCCGCAGGAGGTGGTGCGCAACCCGGAAGTGGAAAGGGCCTATCTTGGCGAATAGCCCGGGTTCGAGGAACAGCCTAACCATCAGCCAGTTGAGCGCCGGCTATGGGCTGGTGCGGGCGATCGACGATATCTCGGTGTCGGTGTCGCATGCCGAGACGGTGGTGCTGCTCGGCACCAACGGCAACGGCAAGAGCACCCTGATGAAATGCATCATGGGCATGCTGCGCCCCAGTTCGGGCTCGATAATCGCCGAGATCGACGGCGTACGGCATGATCTGGTCGGCCGCTCGACCGAGGAGATCGTCGATCTCGGCATCACCCTGGTCCCCGAGGGGCGCCGCCTCTTCCCCAAGCTCACGGTCGAGGAGAACCTGCTGCTCGGCGCGTTCCGGCCGACCGCGCGCAGCGCGATCGCGGCCAACCTCGAATCCTCCTACGAAACATTCCCGGCGCTGCGCGAGCGCCATCGCCAGCTCGCCGGCAGCCTGTCGGGCGGGGAACAGCAGATGCTGGCGCTGGCCCGCGCGCTGATGTCGGCGCCGCGCATCCTGTTGATCGACGAGCCGTCGGTCGGGCTCGCCCCCATTCTGGTCAGCCGCACGATCGACAAGATCAAGGAACTGAAGGACCGCTTCGAGCTGACCGTCTTGATGGCCGAGCAGAATTTCAACCAGGCCGTGCGAATCGCCGATCGCGGCTATGTCATCGTGCACGGCCAGATCGCCTTCGAGGGCCGCAGCACCGACGAGCTCAACAACAACGAACTGGTGCGGAAATTCTATCTCGGGCTGTAGGGCTCGAGCTTCCGGTTCGGATCAGGCCGCGCGATCGCTGTACGCACAGCCCTCGCCGCAGGGTCGTCCGCACAGGTGATAAC
>DATCQF010000264.1:0-3618 GCA_036569735.1 Allostellaceae bacterium
TGGCCACCGGCGGCAGCGCGGCTCGCGACCGGGCGCGCCCGAAAAATCCGGGGCGAATGGCCTCCTCGATGGACGCGGCGACAGCCGCCATCCCCCTCATGACCGCACTCTGCGAAAAAAGTGCATCTCGCGCGCCCTACCACCCCATGTCATAGTGCGGAGCGCCGGCAAGGAGAGGGGCATCGCGTGGACGGCCGTCGCGACCATAAGCGTATCCTGATCTACAGCCATGACACCTTCGGTCTTGGCCATCTGCGCCGGTGCCGGGCAATCGCGCATTCGCTGGTCGATGCTGATTCCTCGCTCTCGGTGCTTATCTTATCCGGGTCGCCCATCATCGGCAGCTTCGATTTCCGTTCGCGGGTTGATTTTGTGCGCATTCCCGGCGTAATCAAGCTGCGCAACGGCGAGTATGTCTCCCTCAACCTCCATATCGACATCGAGGAGACGCTGGCCATGCGATCCTCGATCATCCGCCATACCGCCGATATCTTCGATCCCGACATCCTGATTGTCGACAAGGAACCGCTTGGCCTGCGCGGCGAGGTGCGGCCGACGCTCGACCTCCTGCGGTCCCGGGGCACGCCGCTCATCCTCGGGCTGCGCGATGTGATGGACGATCCGAGCGCGCTCGAAACCGAGTGGGAGCGCAAGAACGCGATCCCGGCCTTGAGTGAATACTACAACGAGATCTGGGTCTACGGCCTGCCGCAGATCTGCGACCCGCTCGCCGGCCTCAAGCTGCCGGCAAGCGTGCGCCGGCGAATGGTTTATACCGGGTATTTGCGGCGCCATGCTCCGGTCGCGGTGGCGACGCCCCAGCTGACCGACCTCCCGGATGGCGGGTTCCTGCTGGTGACGGCGGGCGGCGGGGGCGACGGCGACGGCCTGATCGATTGGGTGCTGGCCGCCTACGAGCACGACCCGGGCGGGTTGCCGCCGGTGCTCCTGGTGTTTGGCCCGTTCATGCTGCCCGATCTCCAGGCCGCCTTCGCGGCGCGTGCCGCCCCGCTCTCCAAGGTGCAGGCGATCACCTTCGATGTCCGGCTCGAAAACCTGATGGCGCGCGCCGCCGGGGTCGTCGCGATGGGCGGCTACAACACGTTCTGCGAGATCCTGTCCTTCGACAAGCCGGCCTTGATCGTGCCGCGCACCGCACCGCGGCTCGAGCAGTACATCCGTGCCCAGCGCGCCGCCGAGCTCGGCCTCGTCGCGGTCTTGCCCGATGAAGCAGGGCGCGACCCGCGAACGATGGCGGCGGCGCTGCTGCATCTGATGCAGCAGCCGGCGCCCTCGGCGGTGGTTGTTCCGGGCCTCCTCGACGGCATGGCCAGCGTCAACCGGCTGACGCAGAAATGGCTCAGTCAGGGCCGGGCGGAGCGCTTGCGCGTGCGCGCACGCCGGGACGCATGAGGGCGCCCGTATCAGCGCCGCCGGCACCGAAGCTGCTGAAAGCGGGGCGAGTGGCCTTTGTCCTCAAAGGCTATCCGCGTCTCTCGGAGACCTTTATCGCGCAGGAGATTCTGGCCCTCGAACAGCTGGGGCTCGACATCGAGATCGTCTCCTTACGCCACCCGACCGACCGCGCTACGCATCCGGTGCATGGCCAGATCCGCGCGCCGGTGCGCTACCTGCCGGAGTATCTCGGGGACGAAAAGAGGCGGGTGTTCGACGCCTGGCGCCGGGTGCGGCTGCTGCCGGCCTACCGCGCGGCGCGGCGCGCCTGGCTCCTCGATCTGGTTCGCGACCCGACGCCCAACCGCATCCGCCGCTTCCAACAGGCAGTGGTGCTGGCGGCCGAGTTGGCGCCGGATATTCACCACCTGCATGCGCATTTTCTGCACACGCCGGCGTCGGTCGCGCGGTACGCGGCGATCCTGCGCGGCCTCGGCTGGTCGGTGTCGGCCCATGCCAAGGACATCTGGACGATTCCCGCATGGGAAAAGCGCGACAAGCTCGGGTCGGCGCAATGGGCGGTGACCTGCACCCATTTCGGGCGCGGTCACCTGGCCGAGCTGGCGACGTCGCCCGACAAGGTGGCGCTGTCCTATCACGGGCTCGATCTCGACCGCTTCGCGCCGCCACCGCCGCGCTGCCCGGATTGTAACGGTGACGCGGGCGCGGACGGCAGCGATCCGGCGCGACCGGTCACTTTGCTGTCGGTTGGCCGGGCGGTCGAAAAGAAGGGCTATGACGATCTGCTGGCGGCGCTGGCGCTGCTGCCGGACGATCTCGCGTGGCGCTTTATCCATATCGGCGGCGGCGCCCTGGCAAAGCGGCTGAAACGGCAGGCGGTTCGCCTGCATATCGACGGGCGCATCGAGTGGCGCGGCGCGCGGCCGCAGCCGGAGGTTCTCGCGGCTTATCGCGAGGCCGATCTGTTCGTGCTCGCCGCCAAGATCGGCAGGGATTCCGACCGCGACGGGCTGCCCAATGTGCTGATGGAGGCGCAGAGCCAACGCCTCGCCTGCGTCGCGACGCAGCTCCCCGGAATTGCCGAATTGATCGAGGACGGCCGCACCGGCGAACTCGTGCCGCCGGGCGATCCGCGCGCGCTGGCGGCCTCCCTCGAAACCATGATCCGCGATCCGGCACGGCGCCGGCTTCTTGCCGCCGGCGGCGAGGCGCGGGTCCGGCGGGAGTTCGACATGCAGCGCGGCATTGCCGTCCTGGCGGCGCTGTTCGGCCTGCCGGAGCAGCAGCCCGAGACCGACCGGACATCGGCGCTGGCTGCGGCGGACTGATCCTGCGATGCGAATTGCCTTTTATGCGCCGCTGAAGCCGGCCGATCACCCGACGCCGTCGGGCGACCGCCGGATCGCGCGGCTGTTCCTCGAGGCGTTGCGCCGTGCCGGGCACCAGCCGTTTGTGGCGTCGCGGCTGCGCAGCTATGACGGGGCGGGCGACACGCTGCATCAGGCCCGGCTCGCCGCAATCGCCCGGGCCACCGCGGCGCGCCTGTTGCGCCGCTGGGACGAAGAACCCGACGCCGCCCCCGAGTTGTGGCTGACCTATCACCTCTATTATAAGGCGCCCGATTGGCTCGGCCCCGCGATCAGCGCCGCGCTCGGCATTCCCTATGTGATCGCCGAGGCCTCCCATGCCCCGAAACGGGCCGGCGGCAGCTGGGAGATCGGCCACCGCGCGGTCGCCGACGCGTTGCGCCGCGCCGATGCGGTGCTCGGGCTCAACCCGGCCGATCGCGAATGCGTGCTGCCGCTATTGCAGCGCCCGCAGCGCTGGGTCGCGCTGTCCCCGTTTCTCGACATCAGGCGCTACCGAACGCGCCCGGCCCGGCCGTCTGCATCGCCGCCGGGGCCGCCGCGCCTCATCGCGGTGGCGATGATGCGGGCGGGCGACAAGCTCGCCTCCTACGAGCTGCTCGGCGCGGCACTGGCGGGCCTGCTCGATCTGCCGTGGACGCTGGAGATTATCGGCGATGGTCCGGCCCGCGCCGCGGTCGAGCGCGCGCTGGCGCCGCTCGGCGCGCGCGTCACATACCAGGGCGCACTCGACGAGGCGGCGATCGCAGGAGTTCTGGCGGACGCCGATCTGTTCGTTTGGCCGGCGCTCAACGAAGCCTTCGGCATGGCGCTCCTGGAAGCGCAGGCGAGCGGC
>DATCQF010000265.1:0-13139 GCA_036569735.1 Allostellaceae bacterium
TCACCGCGCAGATCGAGGGCCTCGGCCCCGGGCAGGGTCCGGGCGCCGCCGAGCCGGTCGTAGAGGTAGAGCCCGGCGCGCACCATCCAGCGCGGCCGCGCGCCCGGCCCATGCGGCAGCACGATGCGCAGCGGACGCACCAGATGCGGCGCCATATGCATCAGCACCTCGCGCTCGGCGAGCCCTTCGCGCACCAGGCGCAACGCGCCGTGCTCGAGATAGCGCAACCCGCCATGGATCAGCTTTGACGAGGCCGAAGAGGTCGCGCCGGCGAGATCGCCCTTGTCGCACAATAAGACGCCGAGCCCGCGCCCGGCCGCATCGCGCGCGATAGCGACTCCGTTGATCCCGCCGCCGATGACAATGAGGTCGAGGACCTCGCTCACGACAGCAACATCTGGGCGAATTCGACAAAACCGGCGCCCGCCTTTGCCGCCGTGACGTAGGCGGGGTGGGCCTCTAATTGCGCCAGAAAGGGCCGGATGTTGGCGACCGCGACGCTGAGCGGGAAAAACCCGAACATCGGCTCGTCGTTCGGCGAGTCGCCGATGAACGCGACCGCCTCGCGCTCCTGGTCGAGGTCGACGGCGTAGACCTCCCGGAAGAGTCGCCGGGTCATCGCCAGCTTGTCCCAGTCGCCGAACCAGCCGTTGACATGGATCGAGCTGATCTTCGCGGTGGCGCCGGCGTCCTGCATCAGCCGGGCGATCTGCTCGACCGCCTCGGGCGGCAGGGGCCCGGTGTCCTCGCGGCAGTCGATCGCCAGATCGGCGATGCGATAGGGTTGGTCGGCGGCGATCCGGGCCCCGGGCACCAGGGCGAGGATCGTCGCGGCGACCCGGTCGAGCCGTCGGCGCGCCTCGGCGTGCTGGTCCGGGGGCAGCCAGAACCGGCGGGTCATCCTACGGGCGGCGTGATCGTAGCGGAAATAGAAGGCGCCGTTCTCGCCGATCACGGCATCGACCGGCCAGAAGCGCGCGATCAGGTCGCACCACCCGGCCGGGCGCCCGGTCACCGGGATCACATGGTAGCCGCGCGCCGCCAGACGCTCGAGCGCGCCATAGGCGGCGGCGGTGAGGCGTCCGCCGGTGGTCAGCGTGTCGTCGATGTCGGTCAGCACAAAGCGCAGGCGCCCCCGCTCAGCCTTCGGCAGCCGCGCAATCGGCTGCATCAGCGCGATCCCGCCCGGCGCAGCCGCGCCAGCGCGGCGAGGTAGGTCTCGCGCCCGGCGACCAGAATGGGGTTCGCCGCATAGGAAGCTTCGGGGTAGGCCCGAACCGTTGCCTCCATCTCGGCAAGGGCTTCGCTCACCTCGCAGTGCTGCGCCACCAGCCAGTCAAACGCGGGCATCAGGATTTCGAGCTCGTCCTCGACGATCCAGAAGGTCGGGCCGGTGCCCTTCGGGCGGGCACCCTCGGCCCGTTTCCTCAAGTAATCGTTCGCCGCCATGCAGAATTCCGGGGTCGCCCGCAACTCCAGAACCGAGAGGTTGCGCACGATATCGAGCCCGTAAGTGCTGCGCAGCATCGCCTCGGCCTCGGCCTGGCGGTTCTCGACCCGGCGCACGGAATCGACCGCGCGGTCGCGCAGCGCATCGCCCTGACCGAGAAATTGCAGGTATTCGTCGAGCGGCGAGGTCGGGGTCAGCTGTTCGAAGCGGGTGAGCCGCTCCTGGCGCTGCTGCTCGCGGCGCTCCTCGTCGGAGATGAACGGGATCGCCTTCCGATGCGCCTTCGTCGTTTTCTCGCGCTCGATCATGCCTGGCACCGTCGCAAGCGACAGCACCAGGACCGCACCCCAAACGACGCCGCTGGTCGGGTGGGGTGCGAGGACTGCATGGAGCCGCGGCAGGCGGGCCCAAAACGCGTAGCCGGCGATCAGCGGCGGCACCGCGATCGGAACGATGATCGCCCAGCCGTGATCGCGGTCCGTCCCCAGGAGATCGACGGCGAGAACGGTCGCCACAAGCGATGCAGGGTGCAGGAGAAGCGCGGCGATCCCGGCCCACAGCGGCATCTCGCCCGCGACCGCGGCATTGACCAGCAAGACCGCCAAGAGGATCCACAGGATGGCAATCGCAATCAGCGCGTAAATGCCGGCGAGCCCGCGGCTCATTCCGTCGCCATCGTGCAGCCCGCCGATCCCCGCCATCATCATTGCGTAGGGCAAAGCGGCGAGCGCGATGACGACGATCGCGAGCACCGGCGCACGCGACAAAGGAGGAGGTGTTGCAGTCGACATTGCCCGGGCTTTCATAGGCATCGCGCCACCGTGGCACGACAGTCACGATGTATTTGCCCGGCCGGCCCTATCATAGGGCAGCCACAGGATGATAGGCGAAACGCGATGGTGGTCGAGGCAGCCGCGAGCAAGCCGGTGTCGTTGTGGCGGCGAGGACTGGCGCTTGCCGTGCCACTCGTCGCGGCAATCCATTCCCTTGGCCCCCAGCCGGTTGACGCCCAGACCGTAGCGACCTACCACGGCCACGCCGATCGCAGCGGCAATTTCACGATGCCGGCGTTCACCTGGGAAGCCGTCGGCAGGCTCCGCCTCGATCCCAACTTTGCCCCGCGTTTCCCGGGTCATCTCTATGCCCAGCCGCTCTACTGGCGCCCGCCGGGCCGCGCCTCGGGGATGCTGATCGTCGCCAGCGAGAGCGACGCCGTCACCGCGATCGACGCGGCCGGTGGGGCAACGCTGTGGAGCCGGACGCTGGGTGCGCCGGCGCCGCTGTCCGCGTTCGGCTGCGGCAATATCGACCCGCTCGGGATTACCGGGACCCCGGTCATCGACGAGGCGGGCGGAACCCTATATCTCGACGCGATGGTGGCCGATGCATCGGGGCCGCGGCACCTGGCGTTCGCGCTGTCGCTGGCGGACGGTTCGGTATTGCCGGGCTGGCCGATCGATGTTGGCGAGGCGCTCCATTCGGCGGGGCACAGTTTCGACTCGCGGGTGCAGAACCAGCGCGGTGCGCTGCTGATCCAGGGCGGCACGCTCTATATCCCGTATGGCGGATTCTATGGCGATTGCGGCGACTATCACGGCTGGGTCGTCGGATTGCCGCTGCACGATCCGGGGCACGTTTCCGCCTGGCGCACCCGTGGGCGGGGCGGCGGCATCTGGGCCCCGGGAGGGATCGCCAGCGATGGAAAATCACTCTATGCCGCGACCGGCAACACGATGGGTGCCGCCGAATGGAGCGACGGCGAAGCCGTCTTCCGCATCGCGCCCGATCTGCGGCATTCCGGACGCACCGGCGATTTCTTCGCGGCGGCGGATTGGCGCGCCCTCGATGCGCGTGACGCCGATCTCGGCGGCACCAATCCGCTGCCGCTCGATTTACCGGAAGCCGCGGGCGCGCAGCCGGTCGTCCTGGCGCTCGGCAAGGACGGGCGCGCCTACCTGCTCGACCGCCTCAACCTCGGCGGGATCGGCGGCAGCCTGGTGCCCGCGCCGGTCTCAACCTCTCCGATCCGCACCGCGCCGGCCGCCTATCCCGCAGCCGGCGGCGTCCGTGTCGCCTTCGAGGGTCCCGGCGCAAACTGTCCGAGCCGGCAGGGGAGGGGCGGCGTCACCATGCTGCATCTGCGCGCCGGGTCACCGCCGGCGATCGAGACGGCGTGGTGCGGTACCCTCTCCGGCGCCGGCGCGCCGATTGTCACGACGACCGACGGACGCGCCAACCCTATCGTGTGGATCCTCGGCGCCGAGGGCGACAACCGCCTGCACGGCTTTCGCGGCGACACCGGCGAAGCATTGTTCACGAGCCCGCCGCTCGTTGGTCTCAGGCATTTCCAGACCCTGATCGCCGCCGACGACCGGCTCTTTGTCGGGGCCGACGGCCGGCTCTACGCGTTCAGCATCGCGCCCTGAGTGAACAAGCCCCTGCCACGCGGTTGCGGCGTGGTCACCGCAGCCATACCTTAGCCACCATACGTCAGGCTGGCCGCCCCTTTATCGGCAAGGCAAGAATGGCACGGCACGAAATGATTGCGGAGGAGGACCATTCGATGCGTCGCGCAACGATCATCGCCGCTTGTTTCACCGCGCTTCTGGTAAGCGTGGCCGCTGCGCCGGCCTTCGCCGGCTACGGCGCGGTCGCATTTGACGAGAAAAGCGCAAAATACGGCTTCGGCTGGAACGAGGACACCCAGAAGCGCGCGAACGAGGCGGCCATTCAGGCGTGCAACTCGGAAGCCTGCAAGGTCGTGATCCCGGTGCCCCCGCGCAGGTGCGCCGCCTTTGCGACCGGAGAGAAGGGGAACGCCTGGGGCGGCGGCGTCGACGCGGCGCGCGACAAGGCCAAGCTCCGAGCGATCGAGAACTGCCAGAAAAACACCTCGGGCAAGTGCGTCCTGCGCGGCAGCGACTGCAATCGGTAGGTCGGCCTACCATCGCCGTTTGAAGTGGAATTGCGATGGCGCGGCTCGGTCTCGGTTTGCTGCTGGTGTTGCTGGCGCAGCCCGCCGGCGCGGAGGAGATACAGATGCAGCCGCATGCCGGCGGCTATCTGATCTCCGGCCGCGTCAACGGCTCGATTACACTTGATTTTGTGCTCGATACCGGCGCGACGGACGTATTGATACCGGAAGAGGCGGCGCAGGCATTGGTGCGCGCCGGCACCCTTGCCGCCAGCGATTTCATCGGGACCCGGACCTACGTGCTGGCCGACGGCTCGCGGGTGCCGAGCAAGCGCGTCATCCTCCACGAATTGCGGGTCGGCGATCAGCGGGTGACCAACGTGACCGCGAACATTGGGTCGGCGCGCAGCCAGCCCCTGCTCGGGCAGAGCTTTCTGTCCCGGTATCCCTCCTGGATGCTCGACAATCAGCGGCACCTCCTGGTGCTGTCGACCGACCGGGAAACCGTGGCACCAACCGCCTCGGTCCAGAACTCGACCATCCGACCGTCGAGTGCGCCAGCCTATGCCGCGGTCGCTTTTGATGACCAGACCGCCAAATACGGCTTCGCCTGGAACGAGGACACCCAGCAGCGCGCCGACGAGGCGGCCGTGCAGGCGTGTAATTCCCAAGCGTGCAAGGTTGTGTTCGCGGTGCCCCCGCATCGGTGCGGCGCCCTCGCGACTGCGGAGAAGGGGAACGCCTGGGGTGGCAGCGTCACCCCGTCACGCGACAACGCCCAGCTTCGCGCGCTCGAAAACTGCCAGAAACGCACCTCGGGCAAATGCGTCCTGCGCGGGAGCGAATGCAACGGGTAGCTGACGCGGGGCTCAGGTGCCGATGGCGAGGGGGCTGGCCAGCTTGCGCAGAAGCGCGATGACCGAAAGCGGGGTGAGGCGCCCGGTTTTCGGGTTTTCGGCGGACGGCACGTTTTCGATCTGCAGCGTGAGGCGCGCGGCATCGGCCTCGACCTCGATCCGGTGGATGTTGCGGGTGACCCCGGGGTCGGCCCAGATCTCGATCGTCGTCCGGTCGGGGCCGATGCCGGCGAGCGCGAGCGCGGCCGCGACATTGACGTTGGCCGGAAAGCCCCGCGCCGCCTCGCGCGCGGTGCCGCTGAAGACGCGCAGCGCCACATTTTGGCCGGCGAGGCTGATGCCGTGCTCGACGAGGTAGGGAGCGCCGTCGAGCCCGTTCGGTGGCTTTCGGGTGATCATGTGGACGCGCTCGATGTGGCCCTGCGCCGCGCCCTGCACCGCATCGAGACCGAGGAGCGCGCCGGTCGGCACCAGGATGCGGCCATTATGGCGGCGGGCGAGGTCAATGAGGTCGAAATTGTCGAGGAGGGCGCCGCACGACAAGACGACCAGCGTGCGGCCGGCCGCCAGCGCCGGCTCGGCGATGTCGCGCAACAGCGCGGCCGGAGCGCATTCGACGACGATGTCGGCATCTTCCCAGAGGCGGGCAAGCGGCAGCACCGGCACCTTCCGGGCATAACCCGTGATCGCCCGCTCGGCGCGCGCGGTATCGCGGGCCGATACGGCGGCGAGCTGAAGTCCGTCGATGCCGCGGTCAAGATGCTCCGCCACCACTTTGCCGATCGCGCCGAACCCGGCGATGGCGACGCGCTGCACCATGTTGCGCCCCTATTTTCCTGTCATCCCGGCGAAGGCCGGGACCCACCGTGCCACCTGCTCCTGACCGGAGGCATCTTTAGCATAGCGCCAAATCGGGGAACATCGAGCGGCGGCAACATGGGTCCCGGCTTTCGCCGGGACGACAGCGGAATGGCCTCAATATGATTTCGGCAGGCCCAGCACGCGCTCGGCGATGTGCGACAGGATCAGCTGCGACATGACCGGCGCGATGCGGGCGATCTGGGCTTCGCGGAAATAGCGCTCGACATGGAATTCCTTGGCATAGCCCATGCCGCCGTGCGTCAGCATCGCGGTTTCGCAGGCGCGGGCCCCAGCCTCGCCGGCGAAATATTTCGCCGCGTTCGCAAAGGCGCCGCTTTCCTCGCCCGAATCATAGGCGGCGGCGGCGCGCAACACCAACAGTTCGGCGGCTTCCAATTCGACCCAGCGCTCGGCGAGCGGGTGCTGGATGCCCTGGTTCTGGCCGATCGGGCGGCCGAAGACGATGCGCTCCTTGGCATAACTGGCGGCGCGGGCGAGCGCGACACGGCCCAGGCCCACCGCCTCGGCCCCGATCAGGATGCGCTCCGGGTTCATCCCGTGCAGGATGTACTGAAAGCCCTTGCCCTCCTCGCCGATGCGATCCTCGAGCGGCACCTTCAACCCATCGATGAACAGCATGTTCGAATCGACCGCGTGGCGCCCCATCTTGGGGATTTCGCGGACCTCCACGGCGCTGCGGTCGAGGTCGGTGTAGAAGAGGGTCATGCCCTGCGAGGGCCGCGTCGCCTCCTCGAACGGGGTGGTGCGGGTCAGGATCAGCATCTTCTCGGTGACCTGCGCGGTCGAGGTCCAGATCTTGCGCCCGGTGATGACATAGCCGTTGCCGTCGCGCACCGCGCGGGTCTTGAGCCGCGTCGTGTCGAGCCCGGCATCGGGCTCGGTGACCGCGAAGCAGGCCTTTTCCTTCCCGGCGATCAACGGCGGCAGAAAGCGCTCTTTCTGCTCGTCGGTGCCGAAGACGACGACCGGGTGGAGCCCGAAGATGTTCATGTGCACCGCCGAGGCGCCCGAAAACCCGGCGCCCGATTGCGCCACCGCCTGCATGACGACCGCCGCCTCGGTGATGCCGAGCCCGGCCCCGCCATAGGCCTCCGGCATTGCCACCCCGAGCCAGCCGCCTTCGGCCATCGCCTGGTGGAACTCGTGCGGAAAGCCGCCCTCGGTATCCTTCTTCAGCCAGTAATCGTCGCCAAAGCGCTCGCACAGCCGCGCTACCGCCTCGCGGATCTCGATCTGGTCTGGGGTCAGGGCGTAGGTCATCTCGAACTCCTAAAAAACCCCCCACCCTCCCACGGCTTCGCCGCGGGTCCCTCCCTCCCCCGCTTGCGGGGGAGGGTCTTGACGACCAACTCCGTAAGCTCCCTCCCCTGCTAGCGGGGGAGGGTTGGGGTGGGGACCCGGCTGGGCGTATATTCTGCGATAGATTGCGCCCCGGAGCACCATCTTGCCGCTCGACATCGTCTACACCGTCTGCCCGCACGACTGCCCGAGCGCCTGCGCGCTCGCGGTCGAGCGCATCGACGGCACGCGCATCGGCCGGGTGCGCGGCGCCGAGGGGCAGTCCTACACGCAAGGGGTGGTGTGCGCCAAGGTCGCGCGCTATGCCGAGCGCCAGCATCACCCCGACCGGCTGTCGGTGCCGCTGCGCCGGGTCGGCGACAAGGGCAGGGGGCGCGACGCCTTTGTCCCGATCTCGTGGGACGACGCGCTCGACGAGGTCGCCGAGCATTTCACCCAGGCGGCGCAGCGTCACGGCGCACAGACGGTCTGGCCGTATTACTACGCCGGCACGATGGGGCGCGTGCAGCGCGACGGCATCAACCGGCTGCGCCATGCGATGGGTTATTCGGGCGAGCTGTTGACGATCTGTAATTTCCTTACCGATGCGGGCTGGCTCGCCGGGGTTGGGGTCAAGCGCGGCGTCGACGCGCGCGAGATCGCCAAATCCGACCTGATCGTCGTGTGGGGCGGCAACCCGGTCTCGACCCAGGTCAATGTGATGACCCACATCGCCCAGGCCCGGAAGGAGCGCGGCGCCAAGCTCGTCGTCGTCGACCCCTACCGCACCGGCACCGCCGAGGTCGCCGACATGCACCTGGCGCCGCTGCCCGGCACCGACGGCGCGCTCGCCTGCGCGGTCATGCATGTGCTGTTCAAGGAGGGCTACGCCGACCGCGCCTATCTCCAGCGCTACGCCGACGACCCGGCGGGGCTCGAAGCGCACCTGCACGACCGCGATCCGGCATGGGCGGCGCGGATCACCGGGCTCGGCGAGGCGGAAATCACCGATTTCGCGCTGCTCTACGGCCGCACCAAGCGCAGCTATATCCGGGTCGGCTACGGGTTTTCGCGCTCGCGCAACGGCGCGGCGCAGATGTTCGCGGTGACCTGCCTGCCGACGGTGACCGGCGCCTGGGCCCATGAGGGGGGTGGCGCGCATTACTCGAACCACGGCATGCTGCCGCTGGACTTGACGATGATCGAGGGGCTCGACGCCGTCGACCCTGCGACCCGTATTCTCGACCAGTCGCGCATCGGCCCGGTCCTCACCGGCGACAAGCGCGATCTCGGCGACGGCCCGCCGGTCACCGCGCTCCTCATCCAGAACACCAACCCGATGGTCGTCGCGCCCGAATCCGGCCTTGTCCGCCAGGGTTTCCAGCGCGACGACCTGTTCACCTGCGTGCACGAGCAGTTCCTCACCGAGACCGCGGCGATGGCCGACATCGTCCTGCCGGCGACGACCTTTCTCGAGCATGACGACATCTACACCGCCGGCGGGCATCACTTTTTGCAGATCGGCCGCGCGGTGCTGCCGCCCCATGCCGAATGCCGCTCGAACCACGCGGTGATCTGCGGCCTTGCCCAGCGGCTCGGCGCGAATCATCCCGGGTTCGCGATGACTGCGTTCGAATTGATCGAGCACACGCTGCGCGCGAGCGGGCTGCCCGGGCCGGCCGCTTTCGAGGAAGGGGTCTGGCTCGATTGCTGGCCGGGCTTCGAGACCGGGCATTTCCTCGACGGCTTTGGCCATGCCGACAAGAAGTTTCATTTCCGCGCCGATTGGCCGGCGCTTGGCTCCATTCACGCGCCGCTTCCCCTTTTCCCGGACCATGTCGCGGTGATCGACGACGGCGACCCCGAGCGGCCGTTCCGCCTCATTCCGGCGCCGTCGCGCTCGTTTCTCAACACAAGTTTCAACAACATGCCCTCCGGCATCGCCCGCGAAGGCCGGCCGACCGCGCTCGTACATCCCCTGACGCTCGCCGCGCTCGGAATGGCCGACGGCGATCGCCTGCGCATCGGCAACGCAAAGGGCAGCGTCGTCGTCCATTCCCGCGCCTGCGACGGCATGCAGCGTCGGGTCGTCATCGTCGAGGGGCTGTGGCCGAACCACGCATTCGAGGAGGGTATCGGCATCAACCTGTTGACCAGCGCCGATCCGGGCCTGCCGGGCGGCGGCGCGGTGTTCCACGACACTTCGGTCTGGCTGAAGCCGGCGTGAGCGCGGGAGCTGAACGATGAGCGATGATAAAGGACGGCTGCCAACCGCTTCAAATTCGGGCGAGGGTTCCGGCGATGTCGACGCCTTTCTGCGCAACCTGCGGCGCGCCCCGCCGCCGCCCCCGTCGGGCGGGCGCGGCCGGCTGATCTTTGCGCTCGACGCGACGGCGAGCCGCGAGCCCTCCTGGGACCGCGCCTGCCGCCTGCAGGGCGAGATGTTCGAAGCGACCGCCGCATTGGGCGGGCTCGACGTCAAGCTCGTTTATTACCGCGGCTTCAACGAATGCCAGGCGAGCCGGTGGATGTCGAATGCCGCCGAGCTGCACCGGGTGATGCGACGGGTTTCCTGTCTCGGCGGCGAAACCCAGATCGAGCGCGTGCTCGCCCATGCCCTCGGCGAGACCCGTACCCGGCGGGTCAATGCCGTTGTCTTCGTCGGCGACGCGATGGAGGAGAATGTCGACCGGTTGTGCCAGCTGGCCGGTGAACTCGGCCTCAACGGCGTGCCGATCTTCCTGTTCCACGAAGGCCACGATCCGGTTGCCGCGCGGGCCTTTCAGCAAATCGCGAAGCTGTCGCGCGGCGCCTATCTGCGGTTCGATGCGGGCAGCGCGGACCGCCTCCGGGACCTCCTGGGCGCGGTCGCGGTTTATGCCGCCGGCGGATATCGCGCGCTGACCGCCTATGGCGAGAAGAAAGGCGGCGAGGTGCTGCGGCTGACCGCGCAACTGCAGGGGTGATGCTCTACCTTCTCGGCGGCTTTGCGATCCTCATCGGGCTGTTGCTGCTCGGCTATCTGTTCGTCAACGCCGATCCGGCGCGCCTCGCCAAGATCGTCAAATGGGCCGGCATCGTGCTGGCGGTGCTGGCGGTCCTCGCGCTCCTCGTGTCGGGGCGCCTCCTGATGCTTCTGGCGCCGCTCGCCCTGTTGCTGCCGATGCTGCGCCGGCTGCGCTCGATGGTCAGCGGATTTCGCGGTCCCTCGGCCGCGGGGATTTCGACCGTCGAGACCCGGTTTATCCGCATGACCCTCGACCACGATACCGGGGCGATGGACGGCACGGTATTAGAGGGCCGCTTCGCCGGGATGCGGCTCCAGGAACTGCGCCCCAATGAATTGCTGGCGCTGTTGCGCGAGTGCCGGTCCGAGGACGAGGAAGCCGCGCGTCTGCTCGAGGCCTACCTCGACCGGGTCCGCTCCAACTGGCACGACGAGATGGCCGGCGAAGAGGCGAGGGGCGGCCAGGGGCGGGAGGCTGCACCGCCAAGCGGCCCCGACGTCACCGTCGAGGAGGCCTATGCGATTCTGGGCCTCGCGCCGGGAGCCGATGAGGAAGCGATCAGGGAGGCGTACCACCGGCTGATGAAACAGCTCCACCCCGACCATGGCGGCACCGACTATCTCGCCGCCAAGATCAACCGCGCCCGCGACGTGCTGCTGCGCCGGTAGCGGGCAGGGAGAAATGATTGTTTGAGTGACACTCTGCGCCACTCTACTTCGGTCAGTCCGTTAATGTCTCTCAAGGAAATGTGGGGGTAAAAACCATGCAAGTGAAACTTTTTAGTGCGAGTGATGTTACGGATATTGAAAATCTCGAAGTTGAGATCAATGAATGGCTTGCCTCGCTGGCGGCCGATGTCGAGGTCAAGCACGTCAGCACGGGGCTCGCGGCTATCCCGTCGACCGCGACCAGCCGATTTATACCCCGCCTTGTCGTGACCGTATGGTGGGACAAGAGGTAGCCCGAGTGCCGGCAATGACGCGCCTTCGAGTTGAATAACTCGGGGGATCGCGGCGTTTAGGACGGGTGCGCGGTGCGCTTCCCGATGCGGTTGCCTTGCCGGTCCGGAAAGGGCTATGGCAATAGCCGCGCCGCCGCGACAGAGCCGTGGTCGAGGAGTTCGATGCAAAAGCGCGTTCGCAAGGCGGTTTTCCCGGTGGCCGGTCTCGGCACCCGCATTCTCCCGGCAACCAAGGCGATGCCGAAGGAGATGCTGCCGGTCGTCGACAAGCCGCTGATCCAGTACGCGATCGAGGAGGCGAGGGCGGCCGGCATCGAGGAGTTCTATTTCGTCACCGGGCGCGCCAAGAGCGCGATCGAGGACCATTTTGACGTGGCCTTCGAGCTCGAAGCGACGTTGCGCGAGCGCGGCCGCGGCGAGGTGCTGGATGAATTGGGCGCCTGGCTGCCCGCCGCCGGCGACATCGCCTTCACCCGCCAGCAGCGCCCGCTCGGGCTCGGCCACGCGGTGTGGTGCGCGCGCCACCTGGTCGGCGACGAGCCCTTCGCGGTGCTCCTCGTCGACGATCTGATGGTGGGCGAGCCGCCCTGCCTCAAGCAGATGATCGATGCCTACGAGGAGACCGGCGGCAACCTTGTCGCGGTCATCGAGGTCCCGCGCGAGGAAACCCGGCGCTATGGCGTGCTCGATGTCGTCGCCGACGACGGAACCCTGGTGCGCGCGAGGGGCGTCGTCGAAAAGCCCGACCCGGCGGTCGCGCCCTCGACCCTGACGATCATCGGGCGCTATATCATCCAGCCGGAAATTTTCGGGCATCTGGCCGGGCTGAAGCCGGGCAGCGGCAACGAAATTCAGCTGACCGACGGGCTCGACAAGCTGATCGCCGCCGGCCAGCCGTTTCACGGTATGCGCGCCGCCGCCCGGCGCTTCGATTGCGGCGACAAGCTCGGCTATCTCGAAGCCAATGTCGCGCTCGGGCTGCAACACCCGGCGCTCGGCGCCGCGTTCCGCCGCATCCTCCAAACCTATGTGTAAAATTCGGCCAAATTCCTCACCCACGCGTCATTCTCGTGAACGCGGGAATTCAGGAGCCGCCGGGCCGAGCGGGTTGCCCTGGACCCCCGCTTGCGCGGGGGTGACTAGAACCAGTTATCGCCCGTACGTCCAGGGGTTATCGCGGTAGGAGCCACCCCCTTTGCTGCGGTGTTGCCCTTGGTAATCAGGTCGGTCGATGCCGCGGACTCTGCCACGCGGGGGGACACGACCCGGACCAGCTGCCGCACCGTTCATGCGCGGCGTAGAGCCGGCCGATTTTCGGAATGCTGTCGATCATGGCCCAGACGACGAAGACGGCGAAGGCGAGGAACGTAATGGTGCGCAGATCACCGCCTCTAATCTTGTCAATGGTGGAGGTAATTAGACCGCGCCAAGCAATTTTTCGACGGCACCATTGCAGTCCGGCTCGGGCCAGTTTCCACGATGCTATGCCGAATAGAAACAGTATGCCTAGCAAGGACACGATCAAAACACCATCCAGGACTGTTATCCAGAGAATCCGGTGACATTGCCGGATTCTCTCCGTGCTCTGCCTCGGTTTTGTGGCGGACATGCTACCAGGGTTTCCTAAAAACGAGGTGAATTGTTGTGACTAAGCCGCAGCCGGACTGTTCTACAATTCGTCCGTCGCAGACCATCTTTGGGTTTTGGTGAGAGGGGGTGACACACGCCATGCCGCATCGTTTCGATCCGACGATCCTGCGCGAATACGACATCCGCGGCATCGTCGGGA
>DATCQF010000266.1:0-2615 GCA_036569735.1 Allostellaceae bacterium
TGCCTGGACCGAGCTGGTGTTTCCAAGCCCCGCCGTGCCGGCCAACATCGCGTGGCTGGCGCGATCCTACTCGGTGCTGACCTGGGGCGGCATGGCGCTGTTTGGCAGCGCGACCTGGACCCGGCACGGCGAGGTCTTCGCGATATTCTTCGGCCTCTTTGCCCGCTTCGCGCCGACAGAACCGGTGACCGCGCAGGATTCGGGCACAGGCGGCCTGGCCTTGCGGCCGTTCGGCGCCGGGCTCTTGGCAAACGCGCCGGCCTCCGCGTCACAAATCGCCTTTGTCCTCCTGGTGCTGGCGAGCGTCCTCTACGACGGGCTCCTGACCACGCCGGAATGGGCGGCGGCCGAGCGCTGGCTGGTCACCCTGACGCCCGCCCTCGGGGAATCCGCTTCGGTCATCGTCAGGACATTCGGGCTGGTGGTGTTCTGGGCGGTGTTTCTCGGCGCCTTTCTCGCGGTCAGCGCGGCGATGAGCCGGGTGGCGGGACGCGGCTCGCCGCGCGACATGGCGCAGGGCTTTGCCATGACCCTGGTGCCGATCGCGATCGCCTATCACCTGGCGCATTACCTCGCCTACCTCCTGACCCAGGGGCAGTACGTCATTCCACTCGCGTCCGATCCGTTCGGCTACGGCTGGAACCTCTTGGGCACCGCCGGCTACCGGGTCGATATCGCCATCGTCGGGGCACGCTTTGCCTGGTACGCCGCGGTGACATCGATCGTCGTCGGCCACATCGCCGCGGTCTACCTCGCCGATGTCCGGGCCCACCAGATCCTCGGGGACCGTGCCGCAGCATTGCGCGCGCAGGTGCCGTTGACCGCGCTGATGGTGGTCTACACCTTCGTCAGCCTCTCCATCCTGTCCGAGCCGATTGTCGAGCGTCGGGCGCCCGCGCGGCCGACAGCGGCGTCAGGGGAGGTGATCATCCCCGAGGATGCGCTCCTTCCCGAGCCCGCCACCGGTCGGTTGCAGCCGGTCGGACCGGGCCGCTCCGCACGCTTGAAATTGAGCTATCGCGTGCTGGGCTCGGCCTTTCACGACGGCACAAGGACGACTGAGGCCGATCTCTTGTATGCGTATATGTTCGCCTACCGCTGGGGGTCGCGCGGTGACGCGGCGGGACAATACGACCCGTCGGTCGCGGCGGCGACGGCGCCATTGCGGCAGCGCCTCCGAGCCGTGCGGATCACAGGGGTCGACACGGCCTCGAAATCGTTCCGGGTCGCCGACGTCAACTTCATCCGCGAACTGTTCGCCGTCGAAATCTACGCCGACATGACTCCCTCGGACCCCGAAGAGGATGCGGTCTTCGCCCCGCCGTGGAGCACATTGCCGTGGCACCTGATGGTGCTGATGGAAGAGGCGGCGAGCCGCGGCTGGGCCGCGTTCTCGCACGAGGAGGCGGCGCGCCGAGGCATCGAATGGCTCGACCTCGTGCGTTCCGACGCGCTGAAAACCCGGCTCGCCGGTCTGGTCGATGAGTTCGGGCGGGAGGGGTTTCGCCCGGCGACTCTGGAAAAGCTGGTCAGCGAATCGGAGGCCCGCAAACGCTGGGCGGCATTGGCGGCGTTCCATCGCGCCCACGGCCATTTCCTGGTGACCAATGGGCCCTACCAGCTCAAGGCCTGGTCAGGGGAGAGTGCCACTCTCGACGTGTTCCGCGACCTCAGCTACCCGCTGGGGGTCGGGTCCTTTGACACCTACGCGATCCCGCGCCGCGGCTACGTCGCCAAGGTCGAGCGCCGGGAACACGGGCTGCGGATTTCCGCCGAGATCGAGATCGTCATGAAGTTCATGCGCGATTACGAGATCGTGCGGCAACCTATGGATTTTGTTGACGCCACGGTGCGCAAGCGCGCGGCCCCGGAATGCCGCTACGCGGTGATGGATTCCGCCGGCCGCGTCGCGCTCGTCGGCACTGCGCTGCCCGGGGACGATCTGACGTTCGCGGTCGAACTCGACGACCGGCTGGCGCCCGGCCGGTACACCGTCATGGCGCAGATCGTCGTCAACGGCAACGCCATGAACCCTGAGATCGAGCGCATCCCGGTGGTGATCGGGGCAACCCGGTAGCCTCTGGGCACCGGCCGGGGCGCGGGCAGCAGCCGACGCATGATCATCTATCGGCGGATTTCTTGAGGACGATCGCGGCTTGCGTCCGCGCGATCGACCCGTCGGCTTCGAGCGCGGCCAGCGTCCGGTAAAGTGCCTCGCGGGTCATCCCGATTTCGGCCGCGATGTCCTGCAGCTGCCCCTCGATGGCGACGGTGCGCCCGCGACCGCGATCGTCGTGGCCGGCGCGCAGCCGCAAATATTGCATGAGGCGTTCCCGGGCCGACCTGATGTTGCGCAACTCCATGCGGGTGCGCAGCTCCTGGAGCTGGTGGGCGAGGCGGGTCATGAACGCCTCGGCGAGTGCCGGCTCGGTGCGCAGCAGCGCGATGATTTCAGCCTTTGGATAAACCCGCACCCGCGACGGGGCGGCGGCCACGGCATCGCAGTGGTAGGTCTCGGCAAACAGCGAGGCTTCCGCGAAAAACTCGCCCCGGCGCGCCGTGTGCAGGATCACCAGGTGATCGTCGCTGGTGCGGCGAACGATGCGCAGCCGGCC
>DATCQF010000267.1:0-2014 GCA_036569735.1 Allostellaceae bacterium
TGCCGACCCATTGCCTACCCGGGATGGTCGGCAATCAGCTCGGGGCGGCGGCGATCGTTTAGAAATTTTGGCGCAATCGTGCAAGACGCGGGGCGCGGACGGTCCGATGAACGACGGCCGCTCTGTTGATCAATGCACCACCGCCACCCCCGCGACGGGAACGCCGGAGGAACCCGGCCGCCGCGCGCCGAGCAGGCGCCGCGCCTCCTCCAGGCGATCGGCGTTGAGATAGGCCTTCAACAACGTGAGCTCGATCAGGTCGTGTTGCGCGCGGCTGCCGCCAATGCGTTCGTTTTCCTTGGCGAGCGGGGCGAGCACCTCGATCGCCCCGGTAAAATCCCCGCGTTCGAACGCGGCGAAGCCGCGCGACAGCGCCGGCAGGTAAGAGCCGGACGGGTAACGTCCCGCCCGAGCCAGATCCTCGATCTGGCGGGCGCGGGTGTCGAGCCCGGCGTCATCGCCGATGACGGCCTGTGCCAGGATGACGTGCAGGTCGGCGAGCCCGCTGCCCGGCGACGGCAGCGCGCTGTTCGCATACTCGTGCATCGCGCGCCAGGCGGCGGCATCGCGGGGCTGGCCGGCGAGTTCGGAACGCCACAAAAACGCCGCCCCATCCGACATTCTCTGTTGCGGTCCGCCGCTATGCCGGTCGAGTGCGATGGCGTCCCGATACAGCGACAGCGCCTGCGCCCAATTGCCGGCCTGGATTTCGCAGAGCGAAAGATGCCAGCTCAGATGGCCGTGGAAAAACCCGTCGCGCGGATAGGCGGCGAGCCAGGAGGACAGGAAGGTGCGGGCCGTGTCCGGCTCGCCGCTTTCGTAACAGACATGCGCAAACCCGTGCGCACCGTGCGCGTTGTTCGGGTTTGTTGCCACCGATCGCTCGATCTTCGGCCGGGCGGCGGCGAGCTGCCCATCCTCGGACAGCGCCATCGCATGGTGGGCGAGGAACCAGAAATCGTCGCCGTAATGCGGGGCGAGGCCATCCATCATCACCACGATCTGGTGCTTCTGCCCGATTCGGCCGGAAGCGCCGATCAAGCCGTTTGGGTTCGCGGCAGTGGCGAGCACCAGGGCGTCGCGCGGCCATTCGGTCAGATGCGCGTATAAGGCGTCGATCGCGGCGTCGGTCCGGCCCGCGAACGCGAGGTCGAAGTACGTGAGATGACTGGCCTCGCGCGCCGACAGACCCGATGCCACGTCGTTGGCCGCCGCGAGGGCGGCACGCGCCGCTGCGACATTGCCCTCGCGCATCAGTACCTGGGCCTTGCCGGCATGGGCCAGGGCGAAACCGGGGTCGGCGGCGATGGCGCGGTCAAAGGCCTCGACCGCGCCCGGATAGAGGGTCAGCACCAGATCGCAGCCCTCGACATAGGCGTCGCGCGCGGCGGCGGCGGCGGTGGACAAGGCGAGGTCGTATCGATCCGCCAACATGATGCTTCCCCCTCACCTGTGTCGATGGACAGCATACGGTGCCGTCAACCCCGCGCGAAAGGGGTTCGCCCACCGCAACTGGTGCGGCTGGTTTCACCATCCCCTTCAGGCCGCTGCCGGTATCCTGGAAAACAGACTGACGCGGCCGATATCAACGCAGGGCATGAGCGCGCGCCTACTGGGCGATATAGCCGCCATCGATGACCAGCTCGGTGCCGGTAACGAAAGACGCCTCGTCGGAAGCGAGGAACAGGACGCCATAGGCGACCTCGATCGGCTCGCCAAGCCGACGCAACGGCGTCGCCGCGATCTTTTCGCCGCGCTCGTTCGCGTTCGTGGCGTTGAGCATCGGGGGCATGTAGCCGGGATGTACCGAATTGACCCTCACCCCCAGCGGCCCATAGCGCACCGCGGCGGTTTTTGTGTAGATGCGCACCGCGCCCTTTGAGGCGCTGTAGGCGGGATGACCGCTGGGGCCGCTGACAAACCCCATGATCGAGCTGATGTTGACGATCGATCCGCCGCCGGTCTTCGCCATCTGCTCGGCCGCCAGCTTGGTGCCGAGAAAGACGCTGGTCTG
>DATCQF010000268.1:0-4130 GCA_036569735.1 Allostellaceae bacterium
CGACCGAACCGGGGGCGCCGCGGGTCTGGGAGGATTGCCCCGACAACATCTGCTTTGTCCACGAGGTCGGCGACAAGGCGGCGGTCGAGGCCGCTTTTGCCCGCGCCGACCATGTCGTGAAGCGCCGCCTCGTCATCAACCGGGTGACCGCGGCGGCGATGGAGCCGCGCGGCTCGATCGGCGACTACAACCCGTCGGACGGCCGTTACACGATCTACACGACGTTGCAGCGCACCCACTCCTATCGCGCCGAATTGGCCCAGATCATCGACGTGCCGGAGAGCCGGGTGCGCGTCGTCGCCGGCGATATCGGCGGCAGCTTCGGCATGAAATCGGCGATCTACAACGAGGTAGCGCTGGTCCTCTTGGCCTCCAGGCGGCTCGGGCGCCCGGTCAAGTGGACGAGCACACGCTCCGAAGCCTTCCTCTCGGACGCCCAGGCCCGCGACCACGTCACCGAGGCTGAACTGGCGCTCGACAAAGAGGGACATTTCCTCGCCTTCCGCGTCAAGATCGTTGCCGCCGTCGGCGCCTATGCGCAGGCCGGCTCCAATGCGTTCGTGATGAACCTCGGAACCCTCGCGGGGGTCTACCGCACCCCGGCGATCCATGCCGATGTGACCGCAATCTTCAGCAACACCAACCCGATGCGGCCTTATCGCGGCAACGGCCGGCCGGAATTCGGCTTTGTCATCGAGCGGATGGTCGACGAGGCGGCCGCCGAGCTCGGCATCGACCGGATCGAATTGCGCCGGCGCAACATGATCCCGCCCGAGGCGATGCCGTTCAAGACGGGGCTCATTTTCACCTACGATTGCGGCGAGTTCGCGAAAAACCTCGATCTCGCGCTGGAGCTTGCCGGGTTCGCCGGGTTCGAAGCGCGCCGCACCGAATCCCACCGCCGCGGCAAGCTGCGCGGCATCGGCCTCTCGAACACGATCGAGCGCGCCGCCGCCGGCGGCTTCGAGGCGGCCGAGATCCGCTTCGACCGCGGCGGCACGGTGACCCTCCTATCGGGCTCGATCACCCAGGGCATGGGCCACGAGACGATCTACAAGCAGCTCGTGTGCGACCGGCTCGGCATCCATCCCGACCGGGTGCACTACCTGCAGGGCGACACCGACAAGGTGGCGATCGGCGAGGGCAGCGGCGGCTCGCGCACCGCGACCATAGGCGGCTCGGCGGTCTTTCTCGCCACCGAGAAGATCGTCGCCAAGGCGAAAGCGATCGCCGCCCATCTGCTCGAGGCCGCGGAGGCCGATATTACCGCCGCCGACGGCGTCTTCGCGATCTCCGGCACCGACCGCGCCGTGTCGCTCGCCGATATCGCCCGGGTGGCGTGGGACCCGCCGAGCCTCCCCGACGGCATGGAACCCGGCCTTGTTGCAAGCGCCGCCTACAGCGCCAAGCAACAGAATTTCCCCAACGGCGTCCATATCTGCGAATTGGAGATCGACCCGGATACCGGCACCGTCGAAATCCTCAAATACAGCGTCGTCGACGATGTCGGCACGGTAATGAACCCGCTTCTCCTCGAAGGCCAGATCGCAGGCGGGATCGTGCAGGGCGTCGGGCAAATCCTGATGGAGGACATCCATTTCGACGCCGAGTCGGGGCAGCTGGTCACCGGCTCCTTCATGGATTACGCGATGCCGCGCGCCGGGGATCTCTCGGGGTTCCATTGCGAGTCGAACCCGGTACCGACCAAAACGAACCCGCTCGGGGTCAAGGGCGCGGGCGAAGCGGGCGCCGTCGGCGCGATGCCGGCGGTCGGCAACGCCCTCGTCGACGCGCTGAAGCCCCTCGGCATCCGCGAAGTGCCGATGCCGGCGAGCCCCGAGCGCCTGTGGCGCGCGATCAGGGAGGCGCGCGGTTACCCGGCGGCTTAGCCGAGCACGATGTCGAAGGTGCCGGTCAGCGCTTGCGGGCCGATCTCCGGCGCCGGTTGCAGCGGGACGATCAGCCGAGCCCGGGCCGCCGGATCGCCGACGCCCGTGAGGACCGGATCGCGCTCGTTTCCTGCGTCGCCCGCCACGTACATCTGGGTGACGAAGCGCTGAAAACCTTGCCCGGATACGGCAAAATGGATGTGCGGGGTGCGCCCGGGATACGGCACCGGCCGGATCGTCAGAAAGCGGTAGCCGCCCGACTGATCGGTTACGGTTTGTCCGAAGCCCTGAAAATTGTCGTCGCGCGGCCGGTCGGCACGGTCATCCCGGACATTGTGATATCGCCCATTGGCATCGCATTGCCAGATTTCGACCCGTGCCCCCGTCCGGGGATGCCCGGCGCGGTCGAGGATCCGACCGACAACCTGCGTGACGGTTCCCTTCGCCGGTAATGCATGCCCGGCTACGTGGACCAGATCGTTGTCGGAGTCGGCCGGGTAAGCGAGCGGATAGAACGGCCCCGGCGTTTGCGCCGGAGTTTGCGGCAACCTCTCCGCGGCGACTGCGGTCAAGGCTCCGGCCAAATGCATGCCGGCGGTGCAGGCGACGGACGCCCCGAGCACCCAGCGACGAGGCAAAATCACTTTGGCCATGGCCGAACCCCCCGTTCTCGCTGGGCCTCTACACCCGGTAGCGCTCGACAAAGGCCCAATCGGGGTCGAGGCCGAAGCCGGGCTGGTCGCCGATGTGGATCTGGCCGTCGCGCAGTTCGGGTTGCTCGCGGAAGAGGCCGTAGGCGAGCGGGTCGCTGTCATGCCCGCCATGCGACTCGACCCCGAAGGCGCAGCGCGGCAGGGCGAGGACGAGGTGGCCGTGGATCTCGGGTGCGGTATGGGGTGCGACCATGACCCCGTGCTGCTCGGCGAGCGCGGCAACGCGCAACGCCTCGGTAAAGCCGGCGGCGCGGGTCGCGTCGAACTGGACATAGCGGATGCCGCCCAGCGTGATGAAGTCGCGCACCGTGAAGCGGGTCAGCTCGCGCTCGCCGTGCGCCAGGGGGATCGGCGTCGCCGCGGCGAGCCGGGCGAAATCAGAGGGCTGCAGATACCAGTGCAGCGGCTCCTCGAGCCAGAAGATGTCGAACGGTTCGACGCAATGCGCGAAGTCGATGCACTCGTCCAAATCATAGGGAGCGTTCATGTCGAGCATCAGCAGCGTTGTCTCGCCGATCGCCTTGCGGACCGCGCGAACCCGCGCCGTCTCGGCGATGACGCTGCCGGCGCCGGTCTTGAGCTTGACCGCGCGGTAGCCCAGGTCGAGAAACCGCGCCAGCTCCGCGCCATAATCGGCGTTGGTCGCACCCGGCCGGTAGTAGCCGCCGGTCGCATAGGTAAACAGCGGGCGGTTTTCGCCGCCGAGCAGGCGCCACACCGGCATCCCGGCCGCCTTGCCCTTCAAATCCCACAGCGCGATGTCGATCCCGGCGATCGCCGCCATCACCTGGGTGCGCTCGCCGCGCGGCAGCGGCGGCGGCACGCTGTTCTTTCCCTCGATAGCCCCGGGGCGCGGGCAGGTCAGCGCGAACAGCCGGTCCCACACCGCCTCGTGGGCCAGCGCATCCATGCCGCGGACGATCTCGGCGAAGCGCGCGACCCACTCGCAAATCCGCGTCATCGGCGCGCCGTGGATCTCGCCGTAGCCGACCAGCCCGTCATCGGTCTTGACCTCGGTCAGGATGACCGCCCACGCCTTGCTCTCCTCCTGCGCGGTCCATACCGGCATTGGGCGCGGCACCGAGATCGGATAGGTCGCGATGGATGCGATGCGGGTCATGGCTTCCCCTCAGCTGTCATTGCGAGGAGCGTAGCGACGAAGCAATCTGGGTGGAAGGAGTCTCGCCGGAACGGGATTGCTTCGCTTCGCTCGCAATGACCAACTGATTTACTCGGCCGCGTGTTGCAGTTCCGTGGCCGGCTGCCCGAGCGCTGCGCCGACCGCTGTGACCGCCGCGGCAATCGCCTCGGCACGGTAGGGGCCGGGCCCCGCCGCATGGAGATGGCGGTAGGCCTCGCCTTGCGCATAGCGGCGCACCGCGACGGGCAAGCTCGGCAGCCAGGCGGCGATGCGCTCTGCCGCCTCGCCGTGGATGCGCTCCCATGCGGTGCGCGCCGGGCCGAAATCGAAATCGTTGCGCGCCGGCCGCTTGCCGCGCCGCAAGCCGGCTGTCGCGGCGGCATCGAG
>DATCQF010000269.1:0-3482 GCA_036569735.1 Allostellaceae bacterium
GGGTGAAAGAGGCCGCGGAAACCACCTACCACCCGGTCGGCACGTGCAAGATGGGGTCCGACCCGATGGCAGTCGTCGATGCCCAGCTTCGCGTCTATGGCATTGCGGGCCTGCGGGTCGCCGACGCCTCGATCATGCCGACCTTGACATCGGGCAATACCAATGCGCCGTCGATCATGATCGGCGAAAAGGCGGCAGATATGGTGTTGAATACTGCAACCTGACCTCGCGGATCGAAATCGTGGCGGGAGGCTATCGGTATCCACCTGAGTTTGTCGATACGCTGCCGGAGGTGGCGTAAGCCCGCAGGCCGACGAGCCGCCTCGTCGACGAGGCGGTTTATGTCAGGGCAGCGACGTGAGCCCGTTATAGGCGGCGCCGTTGGCGCTTGCGGGACCCGACGCGCTTGCGGGATAAGACCTTTTACTTCGTCCGATATCCCAAGCAACTGAAAGGTTTTGCTACCGTGAACATCCGCCACGCTCCCACGTCGGTAGCCGCGCCGTTCGGCCCTTACAGCCATGCCGTCGAGGTGCCCGAGGGCTCGCGGCTTCTCTACATATCGGGAGAAGTCGGCGTGCTGCCGGATGGAACGGTGCCCGAGACGATCGAGGCGCAGGCCGAGGCTTGCTGGCGGAATATCATCGCGATTCTCGCCGATGCCGGCATGGGCGTCGAGGATCTCGTGAAGATCACCACTTATCTCGTGCGCTCGGAGGATGTGGTCGCCGCCGGCGCAGCACGCGCCAAACACTTCGCTGATGCACGTCCCGGCTCGGCGACGATCATCGTCAAAGCGCTGGTCAATCCGGCGTGGCTGATCGAAATCGAGGCGGTTGCGGCGGGTGCCACTCGCGCACGCTGATCTGTTTTACAGCGCCCGGCGGAATGTCAGGTTGATGCGTCGTCTGCCAAGAAGTGCGTGCTCGCCGTCCTTCAGCTCGGCCACACCGTGATAGGAAAGCCGCGACGGGCCGCCCCACACCACCACGTCGCCGTGCCGGAGAACGAGCTTCTGGACGCGGTCGCTCCGCTTCAGCCCACCGAACTGGAAGGTGGCCGGCAGACCCAGCGACACCGAGACGATCGGGTGCGCATAGTCGCGCTCGTCTCGGTCCTGATGCAGCGTCAGCCTGGTTCCCGGTGCGTAGCGGTTGATCAAGCAGGCATCCGGCACGAATCCCGGGTAGCCGGCATCCTTCGCGGCGCCCGTTGCCAGCGCCCGGAAGCACTCCGGCATGGCCGGCCACGGCCGGCCGGTTTCCGGGTCGATCCGGTCGTAGCGGTAGCCGGCGCGGTCACTCAGCCACCCGGCCTCGCCGCAGTTGGCCATCCCAACCGACATCGCCGCGCCCCAGGGCGTCGTCATGTGCCGGAACGGCGCCTGCGCGGTGACGTCGCCGAGTGCCGCGAGGACGTCGTCGACGCACGGCAGCGCGAAACCACGCAGCAGCACGGCACCCGGCGCGATTGCTTCGTCCGGTCGCTCTTCGGCAAGTCCGGCGATCGCAAACAGGTCAGGCATCGGCGGTTCTAGGCTGCATCGCATCAACACTCGGGGGCAGCACCGGCCGGTAACCGGCACGAAGAGCGCCCAACGTCGAAGGTGGGGTGAGGAGCGCATCGGCGCGAGGAATTTCGATAGGGCCCTCATAGCCGTGCGCGGTCCACCGGAACGCTCGCCCATGCGCCAGGGTGTACGCCGGGTCATGAATGATCCCGCGGTTGCCCGTAAATATCCCGCGTTGCGGTACCGCGACGACGCCACCGAACGGTGTGACCCGGTTCTGCAAACGCATCGGGTCGGGCTCAAATTGCCGGCGGAACCGAGCCCGGCGTCGGGTCGATCGGCAGGAGCCGGTCGAGACCGAGCAGCTGCTCGAAGAGCGCGGCGGCTTGCAGCAGCGCCGCCTCGCCGCGCGGCTTGCCGACGAGTTGCAGGCCGACTGGCCGGCCGAATTGATCGAAACCGCACGGAACGGCCATCGCGGGACAGGCGGAGAGTGTGATCACCGCCGTGAGCGTCGAGCCGCCCATGTAGTTGTCGAGCTTCTGGCCGCCGATCGTCGGGGCATTGCGCAGATTGACGTCGAACGCCGGCGTCGGCGCGCCCGGCGTCACCAAGAGATCGTAGGTGCGAAGAATTCGACGATGCGCCGGTAGAATGCGGCTCGCTCGCGTTCGGCGCGGGCAATGTCGGACGGCGTCTGCGCAAGACCACGCTCGGTGTTCCAAACGATGTCGGGTTTCAGCTTGTCGCGATGGCTTCTGAGCTGCAGTTCGCGGTCGACCACGAAATGCTGGCCGCGCAGGATTTGGAACGCCTCGTCGGCGGCGCCGATATCGGGCGACGCCTCCTCGACGATGCATCCCAGCTCTTCGAAGCGCCGGGCCGCTCTGGTGCAGATCTGGCGCACCTCGCGGTCGATCGGCATGCGGCCGTTGTAGTCGGCGGTGAACGCGACGCGCCTCGGAGCGGCGGGCCGGGCCAGGCCGTCGCTGAAGGATATGGCCGGCGCATCGAAGGTCAGGGGATCCTGCGGGCAAAATCCCGCCATCGTGTCGAGAAACAACGCCAGATCGGCCACATTGCGCGCCATTGGCCCCTGCACCGAGAGCTGGCTCCACAGATTGCCGACGGTGCCGCGCGTCACGCGGCCCGGCGACGGCCGCAGCCCGACGACCGAGCAATGGCTGCCCGGGCCGCGCAGCGAGCCGCCATGGTCGCTCCCTTGCGCGAGCCAGACCTCGCCGGTCGCCACCGACACCGCGCCGCCGCCGGTCGAGCCGCCCGAGGTCAGCGAGGTGTTCCAGGGATTGCGCGTCCGGCCGAACACCTCGTTGAAGGTGCTGCCGCCGGCGCCGAATTCCGGCGTGTTCGACTTGCCCATCACGATGCCGCCCTTGCGCTCGATGCGCTCGACCAGCGGGTGCGACTTCGCCGGCACGTGGTCGGCGAAGAGCGGCGAGCCGTAGGTCGTGCGCACGCCCGCGACGTCGGTGAGGTCCTTGATCGAGACCGGAAGGCCGGCAAGCCAGCCGGGCTCGCCGGCGGCTTCGCAGGCCGCGCCGCGCCGCATGATACGCTGGGCATGGTCGCGGGCGCGGTCGAGGCAGAGCGTCGGCAGCGCGTTTACCGCCGGCTCGACATCGCCGATGCGCTGGGCGGAGGCTTCGACCAGCTCGAGGGGCGAGATCTCGCGTTTCCTCAGCCGCGCTACGGCCTCGACAGCGGACATCCGCCAGAGTTCATCGGCCATTGAATGCCTCCTCTACTTCTGCGCCAAGACTGTACAAATCAACTTTGCACGGCTCCGAGGCGAACAACGGCCAGGTCTCACGCCGCCTGGACACCTGAAATTTGCTCGTTGCCCGCGCTGGCGCGCTACTTCCAGGAGGAGCGGCGAGCCGGGACTCGGAGCGCCCGGCCTCTGCCGGTGTGGGTGGTCAAAAAGCGGTCGAACCCGTACGCCATCAGGACC
>DATCQF010000270.1:0-3385 GCA_036569735.1 Allostellaceae bacterium
CTCTGGAATCCCCCACCTCACCCCGACCATCTCCGCCCCCAGGGACGGAGAGGGAGTTGCTGTCAGCCCCACGCCACCTTCTTGAAATGCTTCGAGAGCGCCAGCCCCTGGCGCTGGTAGGACGAGCCGATCGCGCCGCCATAGAGCTTGTCGGGGCGCGCGATCAGCTTTTCGTAGATCAGCCGGCCGACGATCTGGCCGTGCTCGACGAGGAACGGCACCTCGTGCGAGCGCACCTCGAGGACCGCCCGGCTACCGGCGCCGTCGGCTTCCGCCGAGCCGAAACCGGGATCGAAGAACCCGGCGTAATGCACCCGGAACTCGCCGACAAAGGCGTCGTAGGGGATCATCTCGGCGGCATGGTCGGGTGGCACGATGACCGCCTCGCGCGAGGCCAGGACATAGAAATCGTTGGGGTCGAGGACGACTCCCTCCAGTCCCCCGGGCCGCCGGTGCGGGTAGACCGGCTCCCAGAACTCGCGCGGGTCGTAATAATCGATCCGGTCGACATCGATGACGTCGGTGTGGCGGCGCGCCTTGTAGCCGACCAGCCCGCTCCCCGAGGTGTCCGACCCGGCGCCCGACACGTCGACCGTGAAGGCCAGCCCGTTGCGGATCGTCTCGCGCGGCACCGCGGCGTCGGGCGCTCCCCCGGCCGGCGGCTCGACGAGGCTAATCTCGGCGTTTAGGCGCCTGAGCGCGGTGTCGCGAAACAACGGCGACCCGCGGCGAATGCGCAACTGCACGAGGCGCGATCCCGTCCGCACCAAGACGCTGAAGGCGCGCGGGCTAAGCTCGGCGTAGATGGGGCCCTTGTAGCCCTCGCGGATGCGGTCGAACTCGCTGCCCTGATCGGTGATGACCCGGGCGAACACGTCGAGCCGGCCGATCGAGCTTTTCGGGTTGGCCATCGCCGACACCCGTTTGCGCAACGCGAGGTGTTCCAGTAGCGGCACGATATAGACGCAGTCTTTTTCGAGGACGGCGCCCTGGGTCAGGTCGATGCGGTGCATCGAGAGGCGCTCGAGCTTGTCGCTGACGCTGGCCCGCGCGCCGGGCAGAAAACTCGCCCGCACCCGGTAGGCGACCTCGCCGAGTCTGAGATCGATGCTCGCCGGCTGGATCTGATCGTCCCCGATCGGCTCGGTCGCCATGATCTCATGGCCAAGCATGACCGCGCCGCGCAGCGCCTGCGATGGCCACAGCCCGGTCGAGCGGTCGCTCCCCGGCAGCGGAAACAGCTCGGCCTCCGGCGCCTCGGTCATGCGGCGAAAATCCTCCGGTTGCGATCGCCGCCTGTTCTAAGCCATGCGGCGCGGCGCGGAAATAGCAAGGTAAGGTGGTTCCAAGTTGATAGACTGCACCAAGTCGATGGCCTGCCAAAGGAGTTAGCGATGCCCGCCGATACCAAGGCCCTGGTCGCGAAAATCGAGGCGCTGCCGGCCGAACGGATCGAAGAGATCGAGGATTTCGTCGACTTTATCCGCTTGCGCGAGCAGGAACGCGCACTGACGCGCGCCGCTGCCGCGACAAGCGCCCCTGTTTTCGCTGCGATCTGGAGCAACCCGGAAGACGACGCCTACGATGCCCTTTGAGTTCGGCGACATCGTTCTGGTGCCATTCCCGTTTACCAGCCAGACCGCTTCGAAGAAGCGCCCCGCGGTCGTCGTCAGCTGCCGCGCCTATAATGAGGCGCGGCCAGACCTGATCGTAATGGCTATTACCAGTCAGCTTCGTTCAAACCTCGGAATGGGCGATACCTGGATTTCCCAATGGCAAGCTGCTGGCCTTCTCAAATCGTCCGCGATCAAGCCGATATTCGCGACACTCGAACAGAGGCTCGTGCTCCGTAAGCTCGGCACGCTTGAAGCCGGTGATCAATCGGCGCTGAGGAAGGCAATCGGCGAGATCATCGGCTAGGACGGGAGGCGGAGGCCCGGTCCGGCGTGGCGCTCATGGAGGCAAGGATGACGCAATCGAATTATGCGCTGCGCCTGCAGGCATCGCTCAAGAAGGAGGCCGAACGGCTGGCCAAGGAGGAGGGCACGACGCTGAACCAGTTCATCAATGTTGCGGTCGCCGAGAAGGTGGCCGCGCTACGGACCGCCGATTACTTCCGGGAGCGGGCACGGCGCGCCGATGTCCCGGGCGCTCTCGCGCTGCTCGACAGCCTCGGCGGCGACGAACTGCCACGCAAGGGCGACGAACTTTAGCGGAGGCAAGGCCGCGCACCCGGCTTGCCCTCGGTCGCCGCCGCCCGATAGTGTTGTCGGCAAACTGCAAAGTGCCAGATGCTGGAGGCGAGGCATGGACATCCGCGACGGCTTTGTCGGCTCGGTCGGCAACACGCCCCTCATCAAGCTGCGCCGCGCCTCGGAGATGACCGGGTGCACGATCCTCGGCAAGGCCGAATTTTTGAACCCCGGCGGCTCGGTCAAGGACCGCGCGGCGCTCGCGATCATCAAGGACGCCGAGGAGCGCGGCCTCCTCAAACCGGGCGGGGTCATCGTCGAGGGCACCGCCGGCAATACCGGGATCGGCCTCACCCTCGTCGGCAACGCCCGCGGCTACCGCACGGTCATCGTCATGCCCGAGACGCAGAGCCAGGAAAAAAAGGACATGCTGCTGTTGTGCGGCGCCGATCTGCGGCTCGTGCCCGCGGTGCCCTATGCCAACCCGATGCATTACGCGCGCTATTCGGGGACGCTCGCCCAGGAAATTGCGGCGAGCGAGCCGAACGGCGCGATCTGGGCCAACCAGTTCGACAATCTCGCCAACCGGCGCGGCCATTACGAGACGACCGGCCCCGAGATCTGGACCCAGACCGAGGGCAAGGTTGACGGTTTCACCTGCTCGGTCGGCACCGGCGGCACCTTGTCGGGGGTCGGGATCGCATTGAAGGAGCGCAACCCGAAGGTGAAAATATATCTGTCCGACCCGATGGGCTCGGGGTTCTACAGCTGGTACACCCGCCATGAGTTCAAGACCGAGGGCAATTCAATCACCGAGGGCATCGGCAACAACCACGAAACCGGCAATCTCGTCGGCTTCACGCCCGACGGGCAGTTCCAGATCACCGATGAGGAGGCGCTGCCGCTTCTGTTCGATCTGGTGCAGGAAGAGGGGCTGGTGCTAGGCGGGTCGACCGCGATCAACGTCGCCGGCGCGATCCGCCTGGCACGCGAATTGGGGCCCGGCCACACGATCGTCACGATCCTCGCCGATTCCGGCACGCGCTATCAGTCGAAGCTGTTCAACCCCGCCTTCCTGAAGGAGAAGAACCTGCCGGTTCCGCGCTGGCTGGAGAAATAGAAGAAACAGCATTCCCGGCGAAAGCCGGGACCCACTGATCCGCGCCCGAGACGTTGCAAATTGGGTCCCGGCT
>DATCQF010000271.1:0-5802 GCA_036569735.1 Allostellaceae bacterium
GCCTGGGGGCGGTTCCCCCACTTCGCCGGGGACGGCTTCGGGCGCTTCGGGCGCTTCGGGTACCCCAGGCGCGCCGGACCGTTGCAAGGCCGGCCCGGGGCGCCGCGGCCGGGGCGAACTGAACATCCGCTCGATTGCCGCCACCCGCGACAGCGCCGCCTGCGGCAGAGCCACGCCGCCGCATTGCCGGCTCAGATACTGGCACGAGATCGAGGTGCCCGACAGCTGGGTGCTCTGCCGGTAATAACTCTGGGCGGCTGCCCGATAACCCATCCCCTCCGCAGCCCGGCCGAGGTAGTACAGCGACAGATCGTCCTGGTATCCGATACGCATGACCAGCGCGGCAAGCTCCTGCGAACGCCTGCCGGCATCGAGCTGCGCGGCCTGCGGCTGGGCGCGTTGCCATTCGGCGAGACAGGCTTCACGGCAGCTGAGCACCGGCCGCCCGGTAGGCAGCAGCGCCAGGGATTGCGCGGGCGTGATGGAGCCGCGCTGGTCGGCGCAGCCGGCCGGCACCAGGCACGCCAATCCGATAAGGACCCGGGCGATCAAGCCTCGGTAGTACCATCTGCGCATTGCCGACTTCCCTGGTTCAGACCCCGTTCGCAAGCGCCAACCTATCGCATCGAAGCGCTCGGCCATGCCGCTTTCCCGCACCCCGACATTGACCGCGGGGCGCCGGCTATGGTGACAATCGGCGGTACCCCGGGTGGGCAGGATCGCGAGGGCCGGGCAGCGAGGCTCCCGAGGGGGCGGATGACGCATGAACAGTCTTTTGATGCGGTACACGGCGGCTCCCAACAGTTCAGACGAGGCGGTGCCGCCCGCGCCGGGAAAAGCGGCGTCCCCGAACAAGGCGGCTTTTGGGGCGATCGGGACGCTGCGGGTCTTGCTGGTGGGCACGATCATCGTGCCTCTCCTCCTCGGAGCGGTCGGCTTGTATGTCTCGTACCGGGCGAGCTACGCGGCCGCCGCCGCCGCGCTCGCCGAAGCGGTTGCCGTCGCCGAAGAGAATACGACCAAGATACTCGACACGCATGTGCTTGTCGCGGCGCGCATCGACGATTTGCTCACCGCGCTGGGCGATCCCCAGCAGCGCGACCAGGAACAAGTGCTGCACGAGCGGATTGCCCGGCAGATCCGGGACCTGCCCCAGGTCGCCGCCGCGTGGGTCATCGATGCGAATGGACAGGAACTCGTCAGCGCCCGGGTTTTCCCGGTCGATCGCGAACTCGACAATTCCGGCCGCGAGGATTTTCGGGCGCTGCAGGACGCCCGGGTCCACACCTTCATCCTCGCGTTGCGCAAGTTGAGCCTCAAGGGTGGCGACCCCCAGCCGTACTTCACCGTGAGCCGGCGCCGGCAGGGGCCTGACGGAAGCTTCCGCGGCATCGTCGTCGTCGCCGTGTCGGGCCCCTATTTCGCCTCGTTCTACAACTCGCTGCTCGGCGGTTCGGCGCAATATACCGCCAGCGTGCTGCGCGAAGACGGCACCATCCTGGCGCGTTACCCCGAAAGCGGACAGCCCCCTTCGCCGCAGCAAGCGGACGAACTCCTGGCGAACGCGATTTCCGACAAGGCGACAGCGGGAGTCATCGCCAGCGGCAAGGCATTCAGCGGCGACGGCCGTCTTGTCGCCTATCAGCGGCTGGCGAACTACCCGGTTTACGTCGCGATCGGGCGCACCCGGGCCTCGATCGAGCGCGAATGGCTCGAGGCGATGGCCGGCTACGGCGCGATTGGGACCCCGGCGTCGATCGGGTTGATGCTCTTGAGCCTCGTCGCGCTGCGCCGCACCCGCCGGGAGCAGTTGGCCCTCGCGGAGGCGCGTGACGCGATGGCCCAGCGCGCCCAGATCGAAGCCCAGCTGCACCAGGCGCAGAAGATCGAGGCCGTCGGCCTCCTGACGGCGGGTATCGCCCACGATTTCAACAATTTGCTGACCATCGTCTCGGGCAATATCGCGTTGTTGGAAGCCGATCTCGATACCACCGAGCCGCGGCGCCAGAAGTTGATCGCCGCGGCAATCACCGGGTGCGAACGGGCATCGGCGCTGACCAGGCGTCTGCTCGGCTTTGTCCGCCGCGAACCCGTCGATCCCCGGCCGGTCGATATCGACGAGGTCATCACGCATATGTCGGACCTCGCGCGGCACTCGATGGGCGAGCATATCGCGGCCGAGTTTCGGCTATCGGGCGGCCGGTGGCCGGTCTTTGTCGATCCCGGTCAGCTGGAGAACGCGCTCCTCAATCTCGCCCTCAATGCCCGCGACGCGATGGCCGGACGCGGCAAGCTGACCATCGAAACCGCCAGTTTGCACGTCGAGGACGCCGATGCATCAGTCCACCCCGGCGTCGTCCCCGGGGACTATGTCGCGATTCTCGTCAGCGACACCGGGATCGGCATGCCGCAAGAGGTCCGTGACAAGGCCTTCGACCCGTTCTTCACGACCAAGGAAGCCGGCAAGGGAACCGGCCTCGGGCTGTCCCAGGTCAACGGCTTCGTCACCCGTTCCGGGGGGCACTGTACGATCCGCAGCGAGCCCGGCCATGGAACGACGATCAAGCTCTACCTGCCGCGGTATTTTGGGGGGCCGCAGGGAGGCGCGGCCGAGGCAGGCAATGCCGGTGCCGCGGACGGCGCGAGTGCCGACGGGCATGGCGATACCCCCTCGCCGGTCGCGCGCGACGCCGCCGGCTAAAGAAGCCAAGCCAGGGAGAAATCACGGATGGAATGGCGCATCGGCCGGGTCACGGTGACCAAGATCGTCGAACTCGAGGTGACCGGCGGCAGCCGCTTCATCCTGCCGCAGGCGACTTATGAGGAAATCCTGCCGATCCAATGGCTGCAGCCCCATTTCGCCGACGAGCGCGGCCGCCTCCGGATGAGCATCCACGCGCTCGTCGTCGAAACCCCGGACCGCCGCATCATCGTCGACACCTGTCTCGGCAACGACAAGGAGAGCCGCCGCATCCCGACCTGGAACAATCTCCAGGGGCCGTTCCTCGCCGACCTCGCGGCGGCCGGCTTCCCGCGCGAATCAGTGGACACGGTGCTGTGCACCCACCTGCATGTCGACCATGTCGGCTGGAACACGATGCTGGTCGACGGCCCCAATGGCACAAGAACATGGGTGCCGACGTTTCCGCGGGCGCGCTATCTGATGGGCCGGGTCGAGTTCGCGCATTGGCAGGGTCAGCACGACCGCGACGACATGGCGGCGGTGTTCGCCGACTCTGTCGCGCCGATTCATCAGGCCGGCCTTGCCGATCTGGTCGAGACCGATCACCGGATCTGCGACGAGGTGAGCCTGGTGCCGACGCTCGGCCACACCCCGGGCCATGTCAGCGTGGCCATCGCCTCGGAGGGCGAGGAGGCGCTGATCACCGGCGATTTCATGCACCATCCCTGCCAGATCGCGCGGCCCCATTGGTCATCCTTGGCCGACAGCGACCCCGACGAGGCCCGCCGCACCCGCGAGCGCATGCTGAGCGACCTCGCCGACCGGCCGGTGCTGGTCATCGGGACCCACTTCGCCGGCGCCACCGCCGGCCACATCGTCCGCGACGGCGCCACCTACCGCCTCGCAGTTTAGATTCACAATGAGGCAGTGAGGCAGTGAGGAAAATAATCAAATCTCACCGCGAAGGACGCCGTGGATACGCAAAGGACGCGACGGCGCCTTTTCCGGCCCGAAGGGCCAACAAAATTTGTGCTGCCGAATTGTGCATGCGCAAAATGGCAAGCCTGAGCGCTACGCGCCCGCGGTGTCACCTTTGCGGCCATCGCGTGTCCATCGCGTCCTTTGCGGTAAAGGTTTCTCGCTCCTCACTGCCTCACTGCCTCATTGTGAAATAACTGAAAGGGTCGATTGGTGACCGAACGCATCTTCGACGGGCTCAAGGTCATCGACTGCGCCAGCTTCATCGCCGGGCCGGCGGCGGCGACGGTGATGTCGGATTTCGGCGCCGATGTCGTGAAGATCGAGCCGCCCGGCGCCGGCGACCCGTACCGGCGGCGCGCGGTGCCGGTGCCGGAGAGGCCGCTCAACCCGGGCTTCATCCTCGACGCCCGCAACAAGCGCAGCCTCGCGCTCGATTTGCGCTCCGAGGCGGGGCGCGCGGTGCTCTACCGGCTGGTCGGCGATGCCGACGTCTTCATCACCAACTACCCGCCGCCGGTGCGCCAGCGCCTCAAGATCACCTACGACGATCTGGCGCCGCTCAACAAACGGCTGATCTATGCCTCGTTCACCGGCTATGGCGAAGTGGGGCCCGAGGCCAACAAGCCCGGCTTCGACGCGACCGCGTGGTGGGCACGCACCGGCCTCATGCACTTGGTGCGGGCCGGCGAGGAGGCGACCCCGGCGCGCTCCTTGCCCGGGATGGGCGACCACCCCTCGTCGATGGGGACCTATGGCGCGATCGTCACCGCGCTTTATCAGCGCGAGCGCACCGGCAAGGGCAATTACGTCTCTTCGTCGCTGCTCGCCAACGGCCTGTGGGCCAACGGCTGCTCGGTGCAGGCGGCGCTGTGCGGCGACCGGGTCGTGCCGCAGCCGCCGCGCGAGGCGGCGCTGAGCGCGCTCCGGGTGCATTACCAATGCCGCGACGGCAAATGGCTGCTGTTGTCGATCGCCGCCGACGAATGGCGCTGGGACAAGTTCAAATCATGTGTCGCCGGGTGTTCCGGGGCACCGATCCTCGACGAGCCGCGTTTCGCGACCTCCCCGATGCGCGACGCCAACGCGCGCGAACTGGTGGCGATCCTCGACGCCCTCTTCGCCCAGAAGGATTTGAAGGAGTGGCGCGGCATCCTCGACGAGGCCGGCATCATCTTCGGCATCGTCGCCGAAACCCAGGACGTTGCCGAGGATGAGCAGGTGCTCGCCGCCGGCCACCTCGTGAAGTTCAGCGACGCCGATTTCATGACGATCAACAGCCCGATCGAGATCCGCGGCCAGGAAAAGGTGCGGCCGCGCCTCGCCCCCAAGGTCGGCGAGCACAGCGAAGCGGTGCTGCGCGACGCCGGCTACGGCGAAGCGGAAATCGCCGCATTGCGCGAAGCGGGCGTCATCGCATAACCAAATCTCATTCCCGGCGAAAGCCGGGACCCATCTGTCAGCCGACTCGGAGGTGGACGAGTGGGTCCCGGCTTTCGCCGGGAATGCGGTATTTTTGTGGATATGGCAATGATCGGAACGTCGGAAATGCCGTACGAATCCACCGCCGCGCGCCTCGTCGCCCTCATCGATCACCTGGGCCTCGCGCGGGCGCATGTCGCGACGCAGATCCCTGGCGGCGGCGCATCCCGGGCGCCTCGGCGGCATCGTGCTGTGCGCGCCGGTGCGGCCCGATCCGGCGCCGTTCAGAGAAGTCGCCGATCGCCTGCTGATGATCTCGGGCGAGTACGGCCCGACCTTCGAGGTCAGCGTGCGCGCCGCCGGCCGGCTGCCGGGAGCTCAGCGCCAAATCATCGACAATTACGAGGCGCTCGGCTGGTCCGATGTCGTGCATGACTGCAGCGCCGAAATCGCCGGCCGGATGACCGGCTTTCTCCAGCGCTTCACCGCCGACGCGCCGCCCGCGCCGCCCTCTGAAGGAAGCCACGCCGGAGTTACCTATCGCATCGAGGGCAGTGGTCCGGCGCTTCTGCTGTTGCCGTTCTTCCTGGCGCCGTCGCAATGGGCGCCGGCGATCCCCGACCTCGCGCGGCATTTCACTGTCGTGACCCTCGGCGGGCGCCATCTCGGCGGGATTGCCGCGCTCGAGGACCGGGCGCGCATGCCGACCTACCGGGCGA
>DATCQF010000272.1:0-6265 GCA_036569735.1 Allostellaceae bacterium
CGATATCGGCGGCGGCGACGCTCGCGCCGTTCTCGGCCATCGCCAGCGCGATCGCCCGCCCGATTCCGGCCCCCGCCCCGGTCACCAGCACGATCTTGTCCTCTAACATCGTCATCGTTTCCTCCGCCTCCCCCATAGTCACCCCGGCGAAGGCCGGGGCCCATTTCTGCCATGGATACCGGCCTTCGCCGGTATGACAAACAAGTGGGTCGCGTTAACCTTTGTCCGCCAGGATCTGGCGGAGCTCGGTCTTCAGCACCTTGCCGTAATTGTTCTTGGGCAGCGAGTCGACAAAGCGGTAGTCGCGCGGGCGCTTGAAGCGGGCGATGTGGTCGAGGCAGAGCCGGTCGAGCGCCGCCTTCTCGACTCTCGCGCCCGGCTGCGTCACGATGAACGCAACGACCTCCTCGCCCCAGTCGGGGTGCGGCCGGCCGACGACCGAGGCTTCGACGACATTGGGATGGCGCAGCAGCACCTCCTCGATCTCGCGCGGATAGATGTTGCTGCCGCCCGATATGATCATGTCCTTGGAGCGGTCGCGTAGCGTCAAAAACCCGTCGTCGTCGATGCTGCCGAGGTCGCCGGTATGGAGCCAGCCGCCGCGCAGGGTTTCGGCATTGGCCGCCGGATTGCCCCAATAGCCTTCCATCACGCAGTCGCTGCGGGTCACGACTTCGCCGATCTCGCCCGCTGGCAGTTCGTCGTCGTTGTCGTCGACCACCCGGACCAGCACCCCGGTGCGCGGCACCCCGCACGAGCCGAGCCGCTCGCGCCAGCGCGGATGGCCGGTCTCGGCATGGATCCGCTGATCGAGGCCGGTGATCGTCATCGGCGACTCGCCCTGCCCGTAAAGCTGGAAGAGGCGTGGCCCGAACAGCCCCAATGCCTTTTCCAGATCGGCGACATACATCGGTCCGCCGCCGTAATAGATCGTCTTCAGATTGGCGAGGTCGGCGCCCGGCACCTCGGGCGCATGGGCGAGCCGGGTCAGCATCGTCGGCGCCGCGAACAGCGACACCCGGGGATGGCGCCGGATCACCTCGATGATGTCGCCGACATCGAAATGCGGCAGCACGATCTGGTGCGCGCCCTTCAGCACGAACGGCAACGCGTAGAGCCCGGCGCCGTGCGACACCGGCGCGGCCAGGAGGTGCGTGTCGCGCTCGTCGACCGGGTCGATGTCGGCGTAATAGCACTGGCTGGCGAAGAGGAGGTTGCGGTGCGTCAGGACCGCGCCTTTCGGGCGGCCGGTCGTGCCTGAGGTATAGAACAGCCAGGCGCGGTCGGTTTGGGCACCCGGCTCGGGCCGGACCGGCTCCGCGAAGAGCGCGTCGTACTCCGCGGTGCCGGTCGCGATCACCGCGTCGAGGGTGTCGACCGCTCCGGCGAGGGGGGCCAGCGCCTCGGCGAGCCCCGGGGTGGCGACCAGGAGGCGGGCGCCCGAGTTCTCGGCGATGTATTCGACCTCGCGCGGATGCAGCCTTGCGTTGGCCGGCACCGCGCACAGCCCCGCCGCCCAGCAGCCAAACAACAATTCGAAGAACTCGCCGCAATTTTCGAGGGCCAGCAGGACCCGGTCGCCCGGCACGAGACCGCGCGCCCGCAACCCGCCGGCGAGGCGCGCCACCCGACTGGCAAACTCGCCGTAGGTCCACGAATGACGCTCGTCGCTGACCGCCGGCCGCTCCGGCAGCCGGCGCGCCACATCGAACATCAGCGCCGCGAGGTTCATCGGCTCAGGCCTTCATCGCAGGGCTGGATCAGCGCCGTGCGTCCTTCGAGAGAGCCGCTTCGCGGCTTCCTCAGGATGACGATCTTTCTTAATGCCATCATAATCTCACGTCATCCTGAGGAGGCGCGAAGCGCCGTCTCGAAGGACGCAATATGTGATCCCCGCCGGTCACCGCGGCTCGCCGGCGAAGCCGCGCTGGATTTCGGCGATGCGGGCGAGGGCGGCCGGCGAGAGCGGTCCCTTTGCAATGGATCGGACGGCGTATTCGAGGTGCTCCATCGTCGAATAGCCGACCAGCACGGTCGAGACCGCCGGCTGCGCGATGACATAGCGGATGGATGCCTCGATCAGGCTGTCGGCGTGGCTCTCGCTGACCAGCGGGGCGAAACGGCGCGCGCGCTCGACATCGCGGCGATAGTCCGCGCCCGAGCCGATCGGCGCCGGGGGCGGCGACCCCAATGGGTGGCGCTCCTCGGTGCCGCTCAAGGCGCCGCCGGCCAGTACCCGGATCACGATGACCCCCATGTCGGCGGCCTTGGCATGGCCCAAGAGATTGCCGTAATCCTGCGCCGGATAGCCTGCCGGCACCGCCGCCCCCGGGCTCGGGTTCAGGAGGTTGTAGCTGGCCTGCGCGGTATCGAAGGCCTTCGCGTCGATGACCCGGTGCAGGGCCGGGGTCTCGCCGTTTGCGGTGATCCCGAAAAAGCGGAACTTGCCTTGCGCGCGCAGCCGCTCGAAGGCCGGGACGACCTCGTCGAGCACGGTTTCGGCGGAAAAATCGGCGCCCTTCGTGGTGCCGACGATCGCGTTGTGAAACTGGAACAGATCGATTGAATCGCGCTGCAGGCGTTTCAAGCTCGCCTCGAGCGAGGCGGCGATAGCCTGGCCGATCCGGCCGCGCTCGGTCGGGGGCAGCCGGACCTTGGTGCCGACATGGCAATCGGGCTTCAGCGCCTTCAGTACCCGCCCGAGATTGATCTCGGACTGGCCGTCGCCGTACATCTGCGCCGTGTCGAAATAATTGATGCCGAGTTCGAGCGCCCGCCACACCGCGCGTTCCTGGTCCGCGGCGGCGCCCTTGATCATCAGCCCGCCGACCGCGCCGCAGCCGAAGCCGAGCACCGAAAGGTCGAGACCGGTCCGCCCAAATCTGCGTTTTTCCATCGCCGCCGCCTCCTCGCTGCTGCCTCGCGGCGGATCAAGCCTCGGCCGGCGGCGCGTGTCAATTATCCGGCTCGACAACATCATTTCGCGGGCGCCATGCTGAGATATTCCATCTGTTGAGGCCCCAAATGATCACGACCCAGGCACCCGATCCGGCGCTGATCGAGGATCTCGTCGCCGCCAACCGCATCCTTTACAATGAGGGTGTCGTCGACGGCTTCGGCCATGTCAGCGTGCGCCACGACAAGCGGCCCGACCATTTCCTCCTGGCGCGCAGCATGGCGCCGGGGTTGGTGACGGCGGCGGACATCATGGAGTTCGACCGCGACGGCGAGGCGGTCGATCCCCAGGGCCGCACGCCCTATCTCGAACGCTTCATCCACAGCGAGATCTTCAGGGCCCATCCCCGGGTCATCGCGGTCGTGCACAGCCACTCGCCGGCCGTCATTCCGTTCGGGGTGGTCGCGGTGCCGTTGCGCCCGATCTATCACATGGCCGGATTTCTCGGCTCGCACGTACCGGTGTTCGAGATCCGCGACGCCGGCGGGCCCGCCACCGACATGCTGGTGCGCGGCCCGGCGCTCGGCGCCGCATTGGCGCAAACCCTCGGGGATAGCGCCGTCGCCCTGCTGCGCGGCCACGGCAACGTGGTGGTTGGCGGCTCCGTCCGGGAGGTCGTGTTTCGCGCGGTCTACACCGAGATCAACGCGCGGCTGGCCACCGAAGCGCTGCGGCTCGGGCAGGGCCGGGCCACCTTCCTCAATGACGCGGAGGCCGCGGCGATTACCGAAACCAACCGGGGGCAGATCGGCCGGGCCTGGGATCTGTGGAAGGCGAGGGTGCTCGGCTCGGCGCGGTAACCTTGAACCGGGCGATTCGCGTCGATCGGGCTTTTCCCCAGCCCGAAGACAGCCATATTTTGTGGCCGTTTTCCATCGAGGCCCCAAATAAGGTTATCTCCCCGCAAATGCGGGCGTAAGATGCGCCAATGCCTCCGAGGCAGGAGGACCCCATCATGCATGCCCTGTTTCGCGGCGCCTCGGTCATCCCGGTCCTGACGATCGAGCGGGAGCAGGATGCATTGCCGCTCGCCCGCGCCCTCGCCGAGGGCGGGCTTAATGTCATCGAGGTCGCGCTGCGTACCCCGGTGGCGACTGCCGCGATCGCCGCGATTGCCCGCGAGCTGCCGCACATCATCGTCGGCGCCGGAACCTTGCAGCGCGCCGCCGATGTCGCCGCGGCGGTGCATGCCGGCGCCCGGTTTCTGGTCAGCCCGGGAACGATCCCCGAACTCGCCGCCGCAGCGCTGGCGAGCGAACTGCCTTACCTGCCCGGCGTTGCGACACCCTCGGAAGTCATGGCGGCGCGCGCCCTCGGCCTGTGCCTGATGAAATTGTTTCCGGCCGAGGCGCTCGGCGGGACCGGGTTCTTGCGCGCGCTGGCTCCGGTTTTTCCCGGGGTGGCGTTTTGTCCGACCGGCGGCATCGACGAGCGCCAGGAGGCGGAATACCTGGCATTGCCCAACGTGCCCTTGGTCGGCGGATCATGGATGGCGCCCAAGGACGCGATCACCGCCGGCGACTGGCCGCGGATCCGCCGGCTCGCCGAACGCGCCGCCGCGATCGGCCGGGCCCAAGCCGCCTGACCGGGGCTGCCTGACGGGGGCGGTTCGTCCTACCAGGGGCCGCGCGGCGGCATGGGATAGGGGTAGCCCGCGAGTGGGCGGCCCCGATCGTACCACGGTGGCGGCCACGGCGGCCCACCATTGTCCGGATCGGCAACCGGTGCCCCGGGATAATAATACCGCGGCCGCGCCGGTGCCGGCGGTGGGTAGGCGCGCGCGACAACGATATGACGCTCGCGTTTGGCGTGCCGTGAGGGCTTCTGTGCAACGGCGCTCTTGGCGGGCTCGCTGCGCGGGAGCGCCGCCGGGTGCAGGGTCCGCTTTGACAAATCCCCACCCGCCGGGGAGGCCGGCTTGGCCGGGCTGGCAATCGCTCCCGCCGCCTTTCGCGCCGCCGAAGCGACCGGGGACAAAGCGCCCGAGGGGGGCTTTGCCGGCGTCGCGGTTGCTCCGGTCGCCGCGGGCGCTTTCGCCGCCTTAGGCGCGGCCGGTGCTGGAGCGGGCGGCGCCACGGGCAACGGTGGCGGTATCGCAGCGGTCGCGACCGGCTCGTCGGCCGCCCGCGCGATCGTCGACACGCCGAGCATCGACAGCAGCACGACAATCGGGAAAAGCCCAGGGAATTTGGCCATACGCAACTTTCCCCCATCAGAGGATAGCGAGATCTCCATTATTCGCATCGCCCGGCGAAAATGTCCCTCCCATAACGAGGGCCGGTCTGCCGAGGCGGCTCCCTCAGTAGGTCGCGCGGCCGCCCGAGATGTCGAACACGCCACCCGTCGAGAACGCGCATTCCGCCGATGACAGCCAGGCGACCAGCGCGGCGATCTCCTCGACGAGAACGAACCGGCCCATCGGGATCTTCGACAGCATATAGGCGATTTGCGCCACGTTCATCTGCGCGAAAATGTCGGTCCTGGCGGCCGCCGGGGTCACGCAATTGACCCGGATGCCGGTTTCGGCCAGCTCCTTGCCCAATGATTTGGTGAGGCCGATGACCCCTGCCTTGGCGGCCGAATAGGCCGAGGCGTTGGGGTTGCCGTCCTTCCCGGCGATCGAGGCGATGTTGACGATCCGCCCGTAATCCTTCCGGCGCATCCCCGGCACGATGGCGCGGCAGCAGTTGAAGACGCCGACGAGGTCAATCTCGACGACCCGGCGCCACTCGGCGGCGGGATATTCGTCGAGCGGGAAATTGGGGCCCGAGATCCCGGCGTTGTTTATGAGGATGTCGGGGGCCCCGAGCCGCGCCTCGGTCGCGGCAAGGGCCGCGTCAATCGTCGCCGGATCGGTCACATCGCAGGCAACATCGATCGCGCCGGCGATCTCAACCGCGGCAGCCCGTGCCGCCGCGCCGTCGACATCCCAGATCGCGACCCGCGCGCCCGAGGCCGCAAAACGCTCGGCGATGGCGCGGCCGATGCCGCGTGCCGCTCCGGTGACGATCGCCACCCTGCCGTCGAGATCGATCCGGTTCATCCCTCTCCCCCCGGCGCCCGCAAGCCTACCACGCGGGCTTTGCCCCCCAGGCCAGAAACCCGTCGTTCTTGAGCCCGGGCTTGCCGTAGCCGAGCGGCTCGCCTTCGAGGCCGAAAACATGCCCGCCGGCGGCTTCGAGCACGGCCTGGCCGGCGGCGGTGTCCCATTCCATTGTCGTCCCGAAGCGCGGGTAGAAATCGGCATCACCGGCCGCGAGCACGCCGAACTTGAGGGCGCTGCCGCATTTCTGGCGTTCGATAACGGCC
>DATCQF010000273.1:0-1919 GCA_036569735.1 Allostellaceae bacterium
GTCGCGACCAGCGGCTTGACGCACATCGTGAAGCCGGCGAGGTCGCGCCCCGCTTTCGCCGCACCCTTGCGCGCCGCCAGCATGGTATCGGCGATATAGCGTGGCGTTGCGACCGGATGGGCGCGGATGCCGTCGGCTACCTCGCCCGCGACCTGGCACATATACGGGTTGACCGCGGCGAGCTCGACCGGGATGCGGGGATGTTCGATCGGCGCGGGCGCAAACAGCGGCACCATCAGGCTGAGCTGGTAATGCTCGCCCCGGAAATCGAGCTTCGTCCCGTTCTGCCAGCACTCCCAGATCGCGCGCAGCGCCTGCACATACTCGCGCAGCCACGGTCCCGGCGCCGACCAGCGCATCCCGTAGCGCCGCTCGATATGTCCCTTGACCTGCGAGCCGAGCCCCAGCTTGAAGCGGCCGCCGGTCAGGTTTTGCAGCGTCCACGCGCTGAGCGCGGTCACCGCCGGGCTGCGCGGAAAGGCGATCGCCACCGCGGTCGCAAGCCCGACCCGACTGGTCGCCTCAGCCGCCAGCGCCATCACGATATAGGGGTCGAACTTGGTCTCCTCGGTGACCACCCCGTCGTAGCCGAGCGCCTCGGCGCGCCGCGCATCCGCCGCAACGCTGCCGATGTCGAGCGGCGCCGACGCCGCGCGCAGCCCGGGGTCGAGCCCGCCGAGCGGCAGCAGCGTCTCGATTTTCATCTATCCCCGTCGTCAATAATGGAGGGCCGCATGGCTCTTGTCCGGTTCGCGTGCACGTGATTCGCCGCAATCAACCACAGATCCCCGTACCCGGGCTTGGCCCGGGCATCCACGTCTTCGTCCACTTCGACACTGCCCCCGGCAAGGCGTGGATGGCCGGCACAAGCCCGGCCAAAGAGCGTATATAGTCGCGTGGAAACACACTTCTCACGGATTCCGCGGGGCGAGGGCCCTGTTTGACGAGAGATATCGATGGCTGAAGCAGCTTCAAATGGCGGAGGAGACAAGAAACGCCCACCTGGCGATACGCCTCCAGCAGCACCGAAACCAAAGCGTGAGTTTGGCTCGATGCGCGGGAAATTCGCGATCGGGCCGGAATTCTTCGAGCCGCTTCCGCCGGAAGAACTCGATCCCTGGTGCCAATAACCAAACCGCCCGGCCGCCCTGCAGGTTAACCGAACCGCCCGGCGATGTGGGCGTAGAGGGCGCGCAGGGTCTGCGCTTCGGCGCCTTCCGGGCGGCCGGGGCGGGTGCGGTTGTTCCACGCCATCACGTCGAGATGCGCCCACGGGATGCCGGGCTCGACGAATTCCTGCAGATATAAGGCGGCAGTGATGGCGCCGCCCTGGGGCCCGTCCGAGACATTGTTGAGGTCGGCGATCTTGCTGTCGAGATTACGCCGGTAGGGTCGCCACAGCGGCATCCGCCACAAGGGATCGTCCTCTTCCGTGCCGGCGGCGAGCAGCGCTGCCGCCAGCGCGTCGTCATTGCAGAAGAGGGCCGGCAGCTCCGGGCCGAGCGCGACGCGCGCGGCGCCGGTCAGCGTGGCGATGTCGACGATGAGCGCCGGGTGCTCGGTCGAGGCTTCGGCGAGCGCGTCGCACAGGATGAGGCGGCCCTCGGCGTCGGTGTTGCCGATCTCGACGGTCAGACCTTTGCGCGTCTTGACGATGTCGCGCGGCCGCATCGCATTGCCCGAGACCGCATTCTCGACCATCGGCAGCAGCACGCGCAGGCGCACCGGCAGCTTCGCCGCCATGATCGCCTGGGCAAGCCCGAGCATGATCGCCGCGCCGGCCATGTCCTTTTTCATATTGAGCATGCCCGAGGCGGCCTTGAGGTCGAGCCCGCCCGAATCGAAGCACACCCCCTTGCCGACGAGCGTCACTTTCGGCGCCGATGCGTCGCCCCACACGATGTCGACAAGCCGCGGCG
>DATCQF010000274.1:0-4311 GCA_036569735.1 Allostellaceae bacterium
CAGGGAAAACTTCCGCGCTATATTATGGCCTGCTTTTGAACCGCATTCACCAATTTTTTAACGCCCCCCGCGCCGCCGACCGGCGCTCGCGCGTGCCGCGGCGCTCGAGGCTCGGGTTGCGGTCGAAAAAGCCGTAGGGCACCAGCTCGACGCTGTGCCGCACCGTCGCCATGACCGGCCAGTCCTCGGGGCGGGTCAGGTGGTGGAAGCCCATCGTATACCACAGCACGATGTCGGCATTCTCGACCGGCCGATGCCGGGTGGCGAAGCCCGGCAGCCCCTCGCCGCCGCTTCCCTGGTCCGGGTAGTCCCCGGCGGCATACAGCTCGCGCCGGTCGTAGGCGGTGATCCACAGCGGCGCGGCGGCGAAGGCGGAGCGCCGCTGCGCCGGATCGCCGGCGGCGAGCAATGAATTCGCCGACTGCCCGGGGCGCAGTTCATAGCCGGGATGCTGGCCGAGGCGGTTGGTCAGGTTCGGATTGACGACGCGCCAGACCTCCGGCGCCACATGCTGCTCGGCGCCCGGCAGCGGACCTTCCGCGGCGACCGGCGTTTCACGCACCGTCCACAGGCTGCGGCCCGCGGCGTCGCCCGGCCGGGGCTGTGGCTCCAGCCGCTGGCGGATCAGCGTGTTCGCCGCGCCGTCGATGTCGATGTCGAGCCGCAGCGACAGGAAATGGTCGTGGTAGACGGCCGCCAGATTGGGCGCGACAAGCATGCCGTGCGCGGTTTGCGCCGCCGTCGACGGGTCGGCCATCGTGCCGGCGGCAACCCCCTTGACCGCATCGATGCCGGTGGCGCCGACATCGATGCGAATGCTGCCGGCCTCGGTCAGCACCCAGTCGATGATGTAATCGTAGCTGCCGACGCTGGGGATCGTGCGCATCACCAATTCGCGCCCGGGGCGCCCGGCATAGGAGCTGTTGGCGCTTTCGGCATGGCGCCACAACGGCGTATCGGTGCGCCGTTCGAACAGACAGATGACCGAGCGCAGCGCCAGCGGGCGGCCTTGCGTGTCCGGCAGCACGGCGTCGAGCATCCTCGCCTCCGCCGGACAATCGACGCCGCGCGCCAAGGGCGACGCCAGCCAGCCGAAACCGTGCTCGCCGACATCGAACCCGGCGCGGAACGCCCAGGCGGGATCGGGGTCCATGTAGGGCACGAACATCTCGGCGACCGAGCCGCGGTACAGCACCAGACGCCGCCCGCCCCGATCCTCATGCCGCACCAGGGACAGGACGAGCCCGGCGCGGTGGTCCAGGCGATAGCGGAACGACCACCCCCGCCAGCGCACCCGGTAGCCGTCGATGGCAAAGCCGGTGGCCCGGGTGGCGCGGTGCGGCGCCGTCGCCCCGCGGCGTAGCGGCTGCTCGCCGAAATCGCCGGTTTCGCGGCTGAGCGGCACGGTGCCGTGGTCGATCAGCCCGATCACCTTGCCGGCGTCGAGGTCGACGGTCGCGACCAGCCCCTCGATCGGGCGGGCGCGGATATTCCCGGTGCCGTGCGTATCGAAGCACGTGACGCGCACGAGGCGTCGCCCCGCCTCGCTCGGATCGAGGAGGGAGCCGGCCGGGAGCGGCGCGCAAAACACCTTGTCGAAGCTGCCGTAGCCGCGCCGCGCCATCGCCTGCCGCCAGCCGGCATCGGCAACCGTGATGCGCTGCGCGTTGGTCCATTCCTCGGCGAGCACTGCGCTTTGCGTGCCGGGAAGCTCCTGCCATCGCTCGACCCTGCGCGCCGCCAGGTCGATGACGGCTTCGTAGACGGCGCGATCGCGGCGGGCGACGACAAAGGCCTTGCGTCTGACCTGCTGCCCCGGGCGCCACGTCAGCACCGCGTCCTTCTCCGGTTCGTCGAGATCGATCAGCGCGAACCGCATTGCCGCATCCGCGTATCCCGCACGGCGAAGCTCGGCGACTGCGATCCCGATTTCCTGGCTGGTCAGCGGATCGAGCGGATGCGCCGGGACCCAATGTGCTCCGAGGGTGATCGCCGACGCGAACGCAACAACGCCTGCCGCGAAGCCATGGCATCGAGCCGGTAGTGCAGCGCCTAGCCGGTTCCGCAGCCGTCCGAGTTTGAAAGTCGCTGTTTGCACTGAGGCCGAGTTCGGGCGTTGATCAGGCGGTTGACGATCATGCTGCCCATTCTAGTCGGTCAATTCCACCGCAACAGCCGCCTTTCGAGCTTGCCGGCAATCGCGAAGATCGCCAGCACGACCACCATGATCAGCAATACCAGGGCGAACATCAGGGCCGAGTTGTAGGTGCTCTGCGCGAACGACAACAGATAGCCGAGGCCGCGCGTCGCCGCGACGAACTCCCCGACCACGGCGCCGGTGAAGGCGAAGCCGACCGAGACCTTCAAGTTGCTCAGGACCCACGCCGCGACCGACGGCAAATAGACATGGCGGACCAGGGCCCAGCGGTTGCCGCCGAGGGTGACGATGCGTTCGACGAGCCGGCGGTCGACCTGCTGGATGCCGGTGAAGACCGAGAAGAATATCAGGACGGCGACCAGGATGAAGGCCAGCGCCACCTTCGAGGCGAGCCCGATGCCGAGCCAGATGACGAAGAGCGGGGCGAGAATGACGCGAGGGATCGCGTTCAAGAGCGTCATCACCGGCTGCAGCAGCTCGGCGACCAGCGGCACCAGGGCGGCAACGACGCCGAGGACGATGCCGACCGCGATGCCGAGTGCGAGGCCGACAAGCGCGGCGGCAAAGGTCGCCCCGAGATGCGGCCAGATCCGGCCGGTGGCGAAGAGCTCGGTCAGCGCCGCCGCTATCCGGCCCGGGCTCGGCAGGTAAAGCGGGTTCAACAGACCGGCGCGAGCGGCCGCGTCCCACAGCAGCAATAAGACGGCCAACGCCGCGACTTGCCGGATCCAGGCTCGGGCGGGGTTCAAGGTCATCACGGTGCGCCCGCCGGCGGGACCTGGTCGACTTCACGCGACAGGTCGTCCCACAGCTTTTCGTAAAGCGGCGCAAAAGCCGGGTGGGTCCGCGCCTGCACGACATTGCGCGGCCGCGGGATCGGCACCGCGTAGCGTTCGGTCACCCGGGCACGCGGCCCACGCGACAGCAGGTAAACGACGTCGGAGAGGCCGAGCGCCTCTTCGAGGTCATGGGTCACCAGGAGGACGCTGATCTGCTCGCGCTCGACGAGCTGGACGAATTCCTGCACGATGCGGGCGCGCACGATGGCGTCGAGCGAGGCAAACGGCTCATCCATCAGTAATAAGCGCGGCTGGCGCGCCAGCACCTGCGCGAGGGCGACCCGCTTGCGCTGTCCTCCGCTCAAATGACGCGGGTAACGGTCGCCGAACCCGGTCAGCCCAAGCCGCCCGAGCCATGCCTCGGCCAACTCGCTCGCTGGGCCGGGCGCCACGCGCTGAAAGCGCAGCCCGAGGGCCACGTTGTCGCGCGCCGTGCGCCACGGCAACAGCGCGTCGTCCTGAAACAGAATGCCGATTTCGGATGGCGCCACGCCGGGGGCGACGCTGCCCGCGACCGGAAGCTGCAAGCCGATCACCGCGCGCAAGAGGCTCGATTTCCCCGATCCGGAGGGACCGACAAGGCTGACGAATTGCCCCTCGTCGACCTCCAGGCTCGCCCCTTCGAGCACCGGGACCTCGCCGTAGGATATCGAGAGATCATGAACCCGCAGCGTTCAGCCTCCGGCGATCGTCGTATCGTAGAGACCGCCGAGGTCGACATCCGGCTTTAATAAGCCGCCGGCGATCAGCGATTTCGCGACCCGCTTCGATGCGTCGAGATCGAGCGTCACCGTCTCGGGATAGAGCGCCGCGTGATAGCGCTCGAGGAGGGTGCCGAGCTCTTTCGGGTCGAGCCCCGCGATCAGCTCCGGGGGCAAGGCGGCGACCATCTGTCCGCCGCTCATCGTGCGCTGGGCCTTGAGCGCGGCGGCGAGGCCGCGGGCGAGTTCCGCCATCTCGGCACGGCGCGTCTCGACCTCTTTGCCGCGTACCGCGACCCCCATGAATTCGTACGTCCCGCCGAGAAATTTCTGCGCGTCGGCCATGTCCATCGCATTGACCAGGACGCGCCCGCCCGCTTCCTTCAGCAGGGTCAGGGCCGGCTCCTGGACCAGCCCGGCATCGAGCTGGCCTTGCCGCAGCGCTTCGAGCAGGTTGACGCCAATCGTCGCGAACTGGACCTTGCCTGCATCCACTTTGGCTTGCTTGAGCAGGAACAGCAGCAATGCATGGTCGGCGTTGCCCAGCGCGGAAACACCGACGGTCTTGCCCGCGAGGTCGCTGATGGCGTGGATGTCGTTTGCCGTCTTCGGG
>DATCQF010000275.1:0-5586 GCA_036569735.1 Allostellaceae bacterium
GGCCGGGACAAGCCCGGCCATGACGAAAAAGTAAAGCGAACGGAACCGGATGAGCGGGCTCAGAAGCTGAGGCGGGTGCGGAAGATCAGCGAGGCGTAGAAATAGAGTTCGGCGTCGAGGGCGCGCTTCAAGTTTTCGGCGCGGCGGAAGCCGTGGCTCTCGCCGGCAAACAGCAGGTAGCCCGTCGGGATGCCGCGGCGGCGCAACGCCTCGACCATCATCTCGGTCTGGTTGGGCGGCACCACCCGGTCGTCGGCGCCCTGGAAGAAGATGACCGGCCGGTCGAGCCCGTCGGCATGGGTCAACGGCGAGCGCTCGCGGTAGAGATCGGCGCGCTCGGGGTAGGGGCCGATCAGCCAGTCGAGATAGCGCGACTCGAATTTGTGGGTGTCGCGGGCGAGCGCGGCAACATCGCTGACCCCGTAATAGCTGGCGCCGCCCTTGAAGACATCGCAGCAGGCGAGCGCCGCCAAGACCGTGTATCCCCCGGCGCTGCCGCCGGTGATGACACAGCGCTCGCCGTCGGCCAGACCCTGGGCGATGACATGCCGGGTGGCGTTGACGCAATCGTCGACATCGACGACGCCCCAGGCGCCGTGCAAGCGCTCGCGATAGGCCCGGCCATACCCGGTGCTGCCGCCGTAATCGACATCGAGGACGGCGATGCCGCGGCTCGTCCAGTACTGGATCCCGAGGCTGAGGACCGAAGAGGCCGACGCGGTCGGGCCGCCATGGCATTTGACGACGAGTGGCGGTTTCTCCCCGGGCGGCGCGGCATGGTCCGGGTTGGCCGGGGGGTAGTAATTGGCGTGGGCGGTGAGGCCCTTCCCGGTCGGGAAGGCGAGGTGCTGCGGCACCGAGAAATAGCGGCGCAGCTTGTCGTCGGCGGCTGCGGGGGCGGAGCGGCGCACCACCTCGACGGCGCCATTCGCCGGATCGATCAGGGTGATCGCCGTGGCATCGGTGGGCGACCCGGCGCGGCAGACGATGCGGCCGCCGGCAACGCGGATCGCGCCGAAATCGGTGTAGGGAAGATCGAGAGGAAAAAGGTTTCCGGTGGCGATATCGAGCCGCGCGAGCCGGCTGCGTCCATTGTCGCTATAGGTGCAGACGAGCCGGTCGGCCGACAGGAAGGCGTAGGTCGACTGACCGAAATTCCACTGTGCCCGTCCAAACTCGGCTTCGCGCGGGCAGATCGGGTGGATGTCGCCGGTTTCCGGGTCGCAGCGGTAAAGGTTCCACCAGCCGGTGCGGTCGGAAACGAAAAAGAGCATGCCGTCCGGCGACCATTGCGGCTGGAAGATCGATTCCGCGTGGCCGCCGGCAATCAGGCGCGGCGTCGCCGGCGACCCGTCGGCGGAGATTTCGGCCAGCCACAATTGGGTCCCGACCCAGGGCATGTCGGGATGGTCCCACGAGAGCCAGGCAAGCCGCCCGCCATCCGGCGACAGGCAGGACGAGGCGTAGAAATCGTGGCCTTGTGCCAAGACGCGCCCGGGCCCCGGCGCATCGAGTTCGATTGCGACGAGGGTATTGTCGACGCGGCCTCCCTCGCCGTGCTCCTCGCGCACCCCGATCCAGCGCTTGCGCGCCGCATCGTAAAGCCCGTCGGCATAGCGCCAGCTGGTGCCGGGATCGGCGGCGGGGGTCAGCGGCGTCGGCGTGTCCGCGCCCACCTGCTGGTAAAGGCGCTGATCGGCGAAATTGCTGAAGAAGACCCGCCCCTCATGGACCGTCGCCGCGCCGCCGCCATACTCGTGAACCCGGGTGCGCGCGTTGAACGGCGCCGGGGTGACGTCGGCGATGGCGCCGTCCGGCGCGCGTCGGACGACGACGTTGCGCCCGCCCTCGCCCGGCCTTCCCTCGATCCAATAGATGTCGTCGCGGTCAGCAAGGATGTCGCCGAGCCCGATCGCCTCTCCGACGATCAGATCCGAGGTGATCGGCGAACGCCAGGCGCCAAACGGCAAGGTTTCGCGATCCGCCATTTCCGTCACAACTCCTGCGCCCGCCCGGACGCCGCGGCCGTGGCGATCGCCTCGAAGGCGGCCACGACATCGACCATTTCGCCGGGGCTGATCGGATAGGGCGCGACCCCGGCGACGGCGTCGGCAAAGGCTTCGAGGTTGGCGCGCACCGAGTCGACCGGCGCCAGGTGCAGGCGCTGCGGCGCGCTGCCGCTGCGGCGCAGCACCAGTTCGGTGCGGTCGAGTGCCTCGGCCGAGCCGTTGCGGCCGAAGACATGGACCCGCGAGAACGACGGGGTGCAGCGCACCGCGGCCAACATGCCGCTGATCCCCGAGCGGAATTCGAGCAGCACCGAGATCGTGTCGAGCGGGTCGGGCGCCGGCCGGTGGGCCAACAGTTGCGCCTGCACCCGGTGCACCGGCCCGGCCATGCGGATCATCGTATCGAGCACGTGAATGCCGGTGCCGGTCATCCCGCCGGCCGGCGACTCGTCAGGCGAATCGCGCCAGGGGGAGAACAGCGCCGCCGACACCTCGTTGCTGAAATTAGCTTCGATGTGGAGGATGCGCCCGAGTTCGCCCTCGGCGACGACGCGGGCGAGTTCCTCCATCGCCGGGAAATAGCGCTTGTCGGTGCCGACCCCGAGCACGATTCCGGCTGTCTCACAAGCCGCGGTGGCGCGCTCCGCCTCGGCGCGGGTCAGGGTCAGCGGCTTCTCGCAGAACACCGCCTTCCCCGCCGCGGCGGAAGCGACGATCTGATCGGCGTGCAGCGAATGCGGCGTCGCCAGGACGATCGCGTCGATCGCGGGGTCGGCCAGCGCCGCATCGAGGCTGCCGAGGATTTGCAGATGGTGCGCGACGGTAAACTCAAGGGCGCGCGCCGGATCGCGGCTGACCGCATGGGTGAAGCGCAGGCGCTCGCTCTTCTCCTGCACCGACGCGACCAGGGTCTGGCCCCAGCGGCCCAGCCCGACGATTGCCGCGTTGATCACCGCGCCTGGTTCCCCTGGACAGAGCTGTCATTGCGAGGTGCCGTAAGGCGCCGAAGCAATCTCGATCGATTGAGCGCGGCTGGCGCGAGATTGCTTCGCTGCGCTCGCAATGACGATGACATGTCAGCAATCGGCGGCGGTTTGCGGCTCGCGCGTCTTCTTGAGGGTCAGCCGGGGGCTGGAGGCTTCGTCCAAAGGTTCGGTGGCTTCGATCTCGATGCCGAACCCGGCGAGCCCGACATAGGTGCGCGAGCGCGTGGCGTAGAGCCGGATCGACGAGATATTGAGATCGCGCAGGATCTGGGCGCCGAGCCCGACCTCGCGCCATTGCCGGCTGCGTTCGAGTTCGGACGCGCTGACGTGCTCGGCGATCGCGGTGGTCGGCACGCCCGAGGCGCCGTCGCGCAGGTAAACAAGGGCGCCGCGCCCGGCCTTCTTGAAGCGGCTGAGCGCGGCGTGGATCGCCTTGGCGCCGCCGAACACGTCCTCGACGACATTGGCGCGGTGCAGCCGGGTCGGCACGCTGCGCCCGTCGCCGATCTCGCCGTAGACAAAGGCGTAATGGTGCACCTTGTCGAACGGCGTGACGTAGGCATAGCCCATGAACTCGCCGGCCTCGGTTTCGATTTTGAACTCGGCGACCCGGGTCACCAGCTTTTCGCGGGCCTGCCGGTAGGCAATCAGATCGGCGACCGCGATGCGCTTCAGGCCATGCTTTTTGGCAAACCCGGCGATCTGCGGGCCGCGCATCACCGTGCCGTCGTCATTGACCAATTCGCAGATCGCCGCAATCGGCTCCAATGCGGCGAGCCGGCACAAATCGAGCGCCGCCTCGGTATGGCCCGAGCGCATCAGGACGCCGCCATCCCGGGCGATCAGCGGAAAGACATGGCCGGGCCGGACGAAATCGGCGCGCCCGGAATTGCCGTTGGCCAGCGCCCGGATCGTCGCGGTGCGGTCTTCGGCGGAGATCCCGGTGGTGGTGCCGTGCCGGACATCGACCGAGATCGTAAAGGCGGTGCCGTGGATCGCATCGCTGTCGGCCACCATCGGCGCGAGATGGAGGCGGCGGGCGATTTCCCCGGTGATCGGCGCGCACACGATGCCGCAGGTATGGCGGATGATGAACGCCATCTTCTCCGGGGTGGCATGCACCGCGGCGATGATCAGGTCGCCCTCGTTTTCGCGGTCGTCATCATCGGTGACGACGACGATCTCGCCATTGGCGAAGGCATCGATGGCTGCGCGGACGCTCGACTGGGGCAATTTATTTATTCTCCGAAACCGTTTGGCTTATTAGCCGAAGCCATTCTGGGCGAGGAAATGCGGGTTGCCCTCGCGCAGCTTCATCATAGTCATCCGCCACAATATCGCACGCGCCGCCCGCCCGCGCATTTCGCATGCGTCAAATGCTCCGCAGCGCAGATCGGCGGCAAGGCGATGCAGCAATGGACCACAAGGATCTCCCTCTCCGTCCCTGGGGGCGGAGAGGGCCGGGGTGAGGTGGGGGATGCCAGAGCGCTTGCCGATACCCACCTCACCCTCCCCATTGCTGCGCAATAGGTCCCCTCCCTCTCCCCCCTGAAGGGCGGAGAGGGCATTCGCATCGCGATCGTAAAACTCGGCTAGCCGATCCAGAATATCGCGCACCGGAGCATCGCCCGCGATGGCTTCGCGCTCGGCGATCGCCATCGCGGTGGCGACGAGGCGCAGCTCGCGCTGGCGCTCCGGCGGCACGAGCGGCAGCAACTCGTCGATGAGATCGCGCCCGAGCGCCAACAGCGCGGCGCCACCCGGCAGGTCACGCATGGCGGCAGAACTCGGCGGGCGGTCCATCCGGGTCGAGCAGCATCAGCAACTCCAGCTCGCACTCGGTGGCGCGCCGCCCGATGATCGCGGTCACGAGGTCGCGCGCGCCGCCCACAAGATAGCGGTCGCTCTGCTGCAGCGCGATGACCGCCCAGCGGACATTCGCCAGCACCTCCCAGAAATGCACCCGGCCCTGGTCGAGGCGGCGCCCGGCGGCGCGTTCATAGGCCTCATAAAACGGCGCGCGCGTGGCGATGCCGCCGGCCTCGCGGTCGAGCCGGGCAAAGCGCCACCCCTTGCAGCAGAACCAGCCGATATCCTCGTCGGGATCACCCCAGCCGGCAAATTCCCAATCGAGAATGCCGGTCAATTGGGCGCCATCGAGCATGTAGTTGCCGGTGCGGAAGTCGCGATGGCACAGCACCGAAGCAAGGGGTTCCGGGAGGTGGGTTTCGAGCCAGCGTATTGCCCATTCGAGCACCGGGCGCGGGTTGGGATGGCGATCGAGATAGGCGCGAAACTCCGCGATGTGCTGCGCCGCGTCGATCGACGGCAGAACGCCGAGGTCGGAATGCTGCGGCCGGATCGTCTGGATCCGTGCGAGCTCGTACCCGAGCCGGACCGCGATCTCGGGCCGGGCCGGCTCGAGCGCCGGATCGGTGGTGATGTGGCGGCCCTGCGCGGTGCCGGCGACCCGGCGCATCACGAAAAACGGCTTCCCCAACACGCCCGGGTCGGCGCAGGCGAAGAGCGGCTCGGGGACCGTGACCCCGGCGGCATGCACCGCCTGAAGCACGGCGAATTCCGCGATCCGG
>DATCQF010000276.1:0-4514 GCA_036569735.1 Allostellaceae bacterium
ACAGAAAGGCCACTGGATCGGCGTCCCGGCCTGCGTCGGCAGCCCGACGCTGCCATCCGCCGGCCGCATCGATTACCTGAAGCAGTACGCCGGGATCGACGTCACCACGATGTACCCGGCCGGTGCGCCGGCCAACAAGGAACTGGCCGACAAATGGACCTGGGACTTCTTCCTGGCAGCCGCCGAGAAATGCGCCAAGGGTGGTCATGCCTTCGGTATGGCCATGGGCGTCACCAACGACGCGGTTGCCTGGGTCGATCCGGTATTACGCAGCCACGGCGCCGCGATGGTCGACAAGGACGGCAACATCACGGTCAAATCCGACGAAATGAAGCAGGTGCTCGAGTGGTTCAAGAAGCTGGTGCCGTTCCTCACGAAAGACGCCTTTGCCTGGGATGATTCGTCGAACAACAAGTTCCTGATCTCGGGCGAGGGGGCGCTGATCTTCAACCCGCCGTCGGCCTGGGCGGTGGCGGTGCGCGACAACCCGAAGGTCGCCGAGCAGGTCTGGCATTTCCCCTCGCCCAAAGGACCGAAGGGCCGGTTCGACGCGGCCGTGCCGTTCTTCTGGGGCACCTGGAAGTTCTCGCCCAACAAGGCGGCGGCAAAGAGCCTCCTGACCCATCTGTGCCAGCGCTCCTCGGTCGAGCAGACCGTGGCGGCGAGCAAGGGGTACGACATCCCGCCGTTCTCGGGGCTCCATGATTTCAAGACCTGGGCCGAGGAAGGGCCGCCCAAAGGCGGCATCTACAACTACCCGCCGCGCGGCGACGTGCAGATGGTGATCCCCTACAGCCCGGCCCCGGCAAACATCGCCAACCAGATCTATTCCCAGGCAACCGTGACGAAGATGATCGCCAAGTGCACGACGCAGGGTCAGACGATCGACCAGGCGATCGCCTGGGCCGCCTCGGAGCTCGAGGGCTTCAGCCGGACCTGACGCGCTGCTCCAGCTGGTAAAGCAGCATCGGATTGATCCGGAAGCGCTCGCGCAGCGCTTCCGGGTCGAGCGCAACGAGGGCCGCGCGCTCGCCCTCGGCGAGGTCGCAGCCGGCGACGTAACCCGCGGGGTCGCGGCGGAAGGCGGCGCGTGCCGCCTCGTCGTTGACCAGCGTGAAGATCGCCCCGGCCAGCGCGCTGCGCTCCGGCGCGGTCGCGGGGTAATGCAGCGCCGGCGGGGCGAGCGGGGCGAGTTCGGTCCAGCCGACGACCGCATAGATGTGGTGCCAGGACGGCTCGAACAGCGATGATTGCGGCGGGCGGTCGCCGATCGCGCCGGCCAGGATCTGCAGGGAGCGGCATTCGACATTGCCGCTGCGGTCGAGCGCGGCTGCGTCGAGGCTCAACAGGTAGCGCAGATTGCCGGCCGCCAGATGCTCAAAGATGACCCGGTCGGTGGCGAGGTCGGGGTGCGGGTAGAGCGGCGTCCCCGGGTAATGCGAGAGCCCGCCGCTCGCGAGGATGACGGCGCGCCTGCCGACCCGCTCGAGCGCGAGGCCGAGCGCGCGGCCGAAGGCGAAACAGCGCTCCGGGCTGGGCTGCGGCGGGACATAGGCATTGACGAACACCGGCAGGAACGGCGTCTCGCGGGGATAGCCGCAAAACTCAAGCGGGATGGTGAACGCGGTGCCGAGCGCCGCATCGAGGGTGAAGGCCGGGTCGAAGCCGAGCTCCAACAGTTCGCGGGTCAGCGCATAGCCGGCCTCGCCGTCGATCGGCCACCACCCGCTATGCCCCCCGCTGCCGGCGGCGCGCGCCCCGCAATGGATCGCGAACGCCGGCACGCAGCGCACCACGAAATCATCGCAATGCGCGTTGGAGATGACGATCACCAGATCGGGTTCGAGCGCGCGGAAGCGGTCGCCGATGTCACGCATCGCCCGGTTGACCCGGGCGACCTGCGACATGTCCTCGGTTTCGGGCAGGGTGAGGAATTGCGGCGCATGCGGCACGATCGCCGCCCCGACGATGCCAGCGCGACGATCGGTGGATGCGGTATTTTTCATGTCGGCCCATCCAGTCTGCATCGGGTGGGGACAGCCCCCACCCCAACCCTCCCCCGCACGCAGGGGAGGGAGCCCGTGTAGGCGGGCGGGAGCGCCACCCCATCACGGGCAGCCTACCCATCGCGGTAAGCGACGCAAGCGGGTTGGCTCCGGCCATGCCGAGCCGCTATGGTGGCTAAATATTAGGGCAATTGCTTAGCAACGGTCCCGCCAACCCCCAGCACCGCTGGAGCCGCCATGCCGATCATCCCCGAGGTGCTCGACTGTCTCGACGAATTGAGCGAGATCCGCCGCGACATCCACGCCCATCCCGAGCTCGGCTTCACCGAGGTGCGCACCGGCGATCTGGTCGCGCGGAAGCTCGCCGAATATGGCTGCGAGGTGCATCGCGGCCTCGCCACGACGGGCGTCGTCGGCACCATCCGGCGCGGCAATTCGCTGCGCGCGATCGGGCTTCGGGCCGACATGGACTGCCTGCCGATGCAGGAATTGAACGATTTCGCGCACCGCTCGCAGCATGATGGAATGATGCACGGGTGCGGCCATGACGGGCATACGACGATGCTGCTCGGCGCGGCGCGCTATCTCGCGGCGACCCGCAACTTCGAGGGCACGGTGCATTTCATTTTCCAGCCGGGCGAGGAAGGCTATGGCGGCGGCCGGGTCATGGTCGAGGAGGGGTTGTTCGACAAATTCCCGTGCGACGCGGTCTTTGCGATGCACAACAAGCCGGGGATACCGATCGGCCATATGGCGACAAAGGCGGGGCCGCTGCTCGCCGCCTCCGACCGCTTCGACATTCGGATCAGGGCGCAGGGCGGTCATGCCGCCCATCCCCATCTCGGCACCGACCCGTTCGTGATCGGCGCGCATATCGTGCTGGCGCTGCAGACGATCCCGTCGCGCAATGTCGACCCGGTCGACTCGGCGGTGATCAGCATCGGCTTCATGCGCGGCGGCTCGGCCTATAACGTGATCCCGGACGAACTGCATATCGGCGGCACGGTGCGCAGCTTCCGCCCGGAGGTGCGCGAGCTGCTGGAGCGGCGCATCGGCGAGGTGGCGCGCGGCGCGGCGGCATTGCATGGCGCCTCGGCCGAGCTGGAATACCGCCAGGGCTATCCGCCGACGATCAATCATGCCGCCGAAGCAAGCTTCGCCGCCGACGTCGCGGCCGAGATTTGCGGCGAGGCGCAGGTCGACCGCCACGTCGCGCCGTCGCTCGGCGGCGAGGATTTCTCCTATATGCTGCAGGCGCGGCCGGGGGCGATGCTTTGGCTTGGCAACGGCCCGGGCGAGGGCGGCTGCCTCCTGCACAACGCGCGCTATGATTTCAACGACAGCGCGATTCCCGTCGGGGTCAGCTTTTTCGCGCGGCTCGCCGAGCGCTTCCTCGCGGCGGAATGACGCCGGGAGCCGAAGAAATTAGCGCGAGCCCGGTCGGATCATTTTCACAATGAGGCAGTGAGGCGGCGAGGTGCCGGCGCACCGCGATCTCTGTGCCTCACTGCCTCATTGTGAATCTTCTTTGCTGCGCTTCGCGCGGTCCTCGAAGTGACCGCGCAATAGGGAGACAAGTTCGATGCGAGTGCATGTCGTCAACTTTCTGCGGCCAGACCCCGAGTACAGCGGCCGGACGCTCGATTATCTTGTGGATCTGGCGCGCCAGGTCGAGGCCAGGGGCTTTGCCGGGCTGTGGCTGACCGACTCGTTCGGCCGCGGCCGGCCGACCCTCGATCCCGTGGTCGGAATGAGCGTCGTCGCCGCGGTCACCTCGCGCATCGAGATCGGCACCTGCGTGCTGCAGGTGCCGGTGCGCCACCCGGTCGAATTGGCGCACCGCATCGCCTCACTCTATGCGATGACCGGGAGCCGGCTGCAGCTTGGCGTCGGCAGCGGCTCGACGCAGGCCGATTTCGACATCGTCGGGCTCGACTACGCACAGCGCTTCAAGATGCTGATGAGCGGGCTCGACACGATGGGGAAGGCCTGGCGCGGCGAGCCCCTGCCGGGCGGCGCGCTGACCCCGTGGCCCGGCACCGAGGGCGGGCCACGGGTGCTGCTCGGCGCCTGGCGCAACAAGCGCTGGATCGTCTATGCCGCCGAACAATGCGCCGGCTGGATCGCCTCCGGCCTCTACAGCCAGCCCGAGGAACTTAGCGCCGGCATGAAGATCTACCGCGACGCCGGCGGCAAGCGCGCCATCCTCTCCAACGTCATCGTCGCCCTGGAGGGCAGCACCGAAGCGGCCCAGCGCGCCTCGACGGCGACCGTGACCTTGACCGGGGGCGACGCGGAGGCGCGCGACCGTCTGCGGCGCATCAAGGAGGTCGGCTTCGACGACGTCCTGTGCATGACCCCGCTCGCCGCGCTCGACGATCTGGAGCGGCTGCGCGACGCCGCCGCGTGACCCGGCGATATTGACGGCCGCGAGGCTGCGCCTTACCTAGGCCCAATGGCTCTGTTACCGATCATCACCGCGCCCGATCCGCGGCTCAAGGTGAAGGC
>DATCQF010000277.1:0-1610 GCA_036569735.1 Allostellaceae bacterium
CATCAGGCTCGGCTCCGGGGTGACGAGCCTCCCATATCACCACCCGTTTCTGGTGGCGCAGCGTTTCGTCCAATTGGACCACATGACGCGCGGCCGGGTCATGCTCGGCTGCGGCCCCGGCGCCCTCCCATCGGACGCCTACATGATGGGGATCGAGCCGGTGCACCTGCGCCGCCGCATGGAAGAGTCGCTCGATGCGATCATCGCCCTCCTGCGGTGCGACGAGCCGGTGACGATGCAAACCGATGGTTCGAGCTGCGCGAGGCGCGCCTTCAACTCGCGCCCTATTCGGACCCCTGCTTTCACATCGCCGTCGCCAGCACGATCACCCCCTTCGGCATGGTCGCGGCGGGCCGGCACGGGCTCGGCGTGTTGTCGATCGGCGCGGGGCTCCCCGGCGGGCCCGAGGCGATGGCGAGCCAGTGGAAGATCGCCGAGGAGACCGCCGCCCAGCACGGCCAGGTCATGAACCGCAAGGATTGGCGCATCGTCGTCGGCATGCACATCGCCGAGGACGACGAGGAGGCGCTGCGCCAGGTCAAGGCCGGCGAGCGCCACGAGACCACGAGCTATTTCGAGGAGACGCTCGGCCGGGTGCCCGGCACCTCCAAGGACCCGGTGCGCGACGGGGTCAAGGCGCTGACCACCCTCGTCGGCTCGCCCGAGACCGCGATCCGGGTTATCGAGCGGCTCGTCGCGGCCAGCGACGGCGGCTTTGGCGGCATGATGTTCCGCGCCCATGAATGGGCCAACCGCGAGCAGACGATGAAAAGCTACGAACTGTTCGCGCGCCATGTAATGCCGCATTTCCAGGGCTCGGTCGCGCCGCTTGTCGAGTCGAACGCCTGGATCCGCGGCAACCGGCGCCGCATTCTCGGCAGCAATGTCGAGGCGGTGCGCCGCGCCTTTACCGATACCGGCCGCGCCGTGCCCGACGAATACCGCTACCGCACGGTCGGCGCGCAGGACATCGACCCGGTGAAAGGGGAGTGAGCACCAGCCGTTGCGGCCGGCCGCAACGGCCGGAGATAATTGCTAACATTTCCGCGCCGTAGTTCACAGACGCCGGGATTTGGGTAAGATTTTGTTAATATTTGTGAACTGCTTCACATACATCCATCGGACGGGTTTGCCACTATCTCGGCGCGCGGAACGACTACCGCGCCAGGCAGCAATCCGATGCGAAAGCCAATGCCATTACGATGGATCGAGGAGGCCGAGGCCAGGCAGGTGCTCGCAATGGCGCAGTCCGAGGCGCCGCCGCCGCCCTACCGGCCGGATGCCGCCAGGGCGCCGTGGGTCGAACGGGTTCGCCGCTGGGTCGCCGCCGGGGCACCATCCCCGAGCCCCGAGGAGAACCCAGCCCCACCGGCCGCGGGCAAGCCGCGGCGGCGGTAGCGGCCATCTGGCTTGCCAAAAAGCGTGGCGCCGCTTCGCTGGCTCAAGCTCTATAATCGTGTGCGGCGGTTCGCGCCGCTCGCGCCATCAGGGGAAATTTGCGCCGTGACGCCCGAGGACATCCTGGCCCACCCGCCGCGCGCGCTGACCCAGGCTCAGCGCCGCCATTATTTCGACACGGGCTTCCTCGCCGCCGAGGGGCTGGTCCCGCC
>DATCQF010000278.1:0-5454 GCA_036569735.1 Allostellaceae bacterium
CCCCAATTCCTCGGCGCGCCGCACCACCCGCCACGAACCCGCATCGGTCGGAATCGCGATCGCAAACCGCATGGCATGCCTCCCCGGAATCCGTTGTCGGGAGTTTATTTACCACGAAGACACGAAGGGCACGCAGAGGTAGGTACTGTCCCAGTTTTGAAATTCCGTTATGGGTGGGGAGCCGACGTTCCCGATCTATATCGAGGTACCTCCTCTCGCCGCAGAGCTGACCGTCGCGCATCGGCGACCAGGATCGCCACCAGGCGGCGGGGCTCGGTCATTCCGTCTCGCCGATCGCCAGCCGAAGGCCCGACCGGAAAAACTCGCGATCCTCGGGGTTGCGCCAAAAATCCATGCCCGACACGGGCACAGGAGTTATAGCGCGAAGCCGCGCCGCGATTTCCCGCGCCTTGTCGAGCCGCCCCATGTGGGCGTAGCAGGCAGCAAGCATACGATGCGCCAACGGGAACTCCGGTTGGTCTTGGATCGCCACCAGCAGCTTCGGCACCGCCTCGTCGTAGCGCCGCCGGATGAAATGCGCGCCGCCGATTACCATGAAAACCGCGCCGAAGCCGCCGCGCGGGCTGAGCCGCAGAGCGGTCTCGGCGTGCTCAATGGCGATATCCGGCTCGCCCGCCGTCAATCTCAGGATGCCGCTGATGTACCAGCCACGCGCGTAGCTGGGATTGAGCGCGAGGGCGCGATCGACCAACGCCATCATCGCGCCGCTATCCTCGCCGAAGGCCGACAGCGCCATCGCCGCGTTGGCGAGGGTCGTCGGGTCATTTTGCCCGACTTGCAGAGCCCGGCGGGCGAAATCGGTGCCCTTGTGAAGGTCTCCTTCGGGATCCTTGCTCCAGCCGTCGCCGCGCAGCCGCATGCAGCAGACCGCGGCCAAGGCGAGTGCCGGCGCGTAATTCGGGTCGCGCTCGATCGCCTGCTCCAGCAGCCTCAGCCCTTCCGGAATTCGCCTCGCCGACGACAACAGGCCCTTCAAGGTGCGCAGGTACAAATCGTAGGCGGTAAGGTCGTTGGTCGGCCGGTTGGCTACCCGCGCGGTTTCGGCGGCCTGCAAGGCCGGCTCGATGACCCCGGCGACGCTCGACGCCACCTTGTCCTGCAATTCGAATACGTCTTCGATCAAGCCGTCGAAGCGGTCGGCCCACAGATGCGCGCCGGTTTCGGCGTCGATCAGCTGCGCGGTGATGCGAACGCGGTTGCCGCCCTTGCGCACCGAGCCTTCGAGCACGTAGCGCACGCCGAGTTCGCGCCCGACCTGCTTCACGTCGACCGCCTGGCCCTTGTAGGTGAAGGTCGAATTGCGGGCGATCACGAAGAGCCAGCGGATGCGGGACAGCGCGGTGATGATTTCCTCGACCATGCCGTCGGCGAAATATTCCTGCTCCGGGTCGCCGCCGATGTTCTGAAACGGCAGGACGGCGATCGACGGCTTGTCGGGCAATGGTAGGGCGACGACGGGCCCGGTCGCCGGCTTTACGGCTTGTACCCGGTACACACGTATAGGCTGGGCGATGTTCTTGACCTGCTGCTCGCCGAGGTCGTCGAAGACCAGCAGCAATTTGTTGCCAACCTGGTCGCGCGCCGCGGCCGAGATGCAGATCGCGCCGGGCTCGGCGAGACTTTCCATCCGGGCGGCAATGTTGACCCCGTCGCCAAGCAGGTTCGTGCCATCGACGACAACGTCGCCAACATGGACGCCGATGCGGAACCGCATCAGCTCGTCACCGGGCTCGCTCGCGTTCACCTTCGCGATTGCCGTCTGCACCGCGACGGCGCATTGGACGGCATCAACCGCGCTGGCGAAGTCGGCAACGACGCTGTCACCAGCGGTGTTGAAGATGCGGCCGCGATGCGACGCGATCAGCGCGTCGATGATCGTGCGGCAGGCTTTCAGCCTGGCGAGCGTCCCGACCTCATCGCGCGCCATCAACCGGCTGTAGCCGGCGATGTCGGCGGCGAAGATTGCGGCAAGTTTGCGTTCTACCGGCTGGACGGGCAGGCTTGGCTCCTCCCCGGTGCAGTATATCGACCAGCGCCGCTGGCGCGCGACCTTTCAAGCGTTGAATGTTTCGCGAAAGGGGAGACGGGGTCTGATCGGCCGCTTTCGATCGCGACCGCCCGATATCGGCACCCGCAACGAATGGCGGGTCAGGGTCGGAAACCGAAATTCAAACAGGATGCGACACGGAGAAGTAAGGCCCTCTTCGCGTCTTCGTGGTGACCTTGGTTTAGCGCTTGGAGAACTGGAAGCTGCGGCGGGCTTTGGCCTTGCCGTATTTCTTGCGCTCGACGACGCGGCTGTCGCGGGTCAGGAACCCGCCATGCTTCAATACCGGGCGCAGCCCCGGCTCGTAGTAGGTCAAGGCCTTGCTGATGCCGTGCCGCACCGCCCCGGCCTGGCCCGAGAGGCCGCCGCCCTTGACCGTGCACCACACGTCGAATTGCCCCAGCCGGTCGCAGACGACAAACGGCTGGTTGAGCAGCATGCGCAAGACGGGCCGCGCGAAATACACCGGGCTGTCGCGCCCGTTAACCTCGATCTTGCCGTTGCCCGGCTTGATCCACACCCGGGCGACCGCGTTCTTGCGCTTGCCGGTGGCGTAGGAGCGGCCGAGTTCGTCGCGTTGCGGCTGGACATCGACCGGAACCGCGCTCACCGCCGAGGGAGTTGCCGGCGTCGGCTCCGGCCGCGCCGCGGTCAGGGCCTGGCGCAGGCTCGCCAAGCCCTGAAACGTCTGGGGACCACCGGCGCGCGGCGCGGCCGGGCGGCCCTGAGGCTGGTCGGCCGGGGGGGTGTCCTTGTCGTTCTCTGGCGCGTCGTCGGACATTCTCACGCCCTCACATTCTTGCGGTTCATCGCGGCGATATCGAGCGGCACCGGTTGTTGCGCCTCATGCGGGTGCTCCGCTCCGGCGTAGACCCGCAGATTACGCATCACCCGCCGCCCGAGCGGCCCACGCGGGATCATCCGCTCGACCGCCTTCTCGATGACCCGCTCGGGATGCTTGCCGGCGAGGATGGCGCCCTTGCTGCGCCCCTTGATCCCGCCGGGATACCCGGTGTGCCAATAAAAGATGTCACCGGCGCGCTTGTTGCCGGTCAGCTGCACCTTTTCGGCATTGACCACGACGACATGGTCGCCGCAATCCATGTGCGGCGTATAGGATGGCTTGTGCTTGCCGCGCAGCCGCATCGCGATCAGCGTGGCGAGCCGGCCGAGCACCAGCCCTTCGGCGTCGATCAGCAGCCACTTCTTGTCGATATCGGACGGTCTGGCGGAAAATGTTTTCATTTGATGCGGCCCGAATGCGCCGGCTCTCGCCCTGGTACGGGCGCCTCGTGTAGGCAATCACCGCGCCGGCGTCAAGCAAAAACCGTTTTGAAACAACATGGTTTGGGATGAGGTATTATAATACCGTCTAAGTCGTCGCGGTGAAGGCCGAGACCCAAATCTGCCGGGGATACCGGCCTGCGCCGGTATGACGATATAGTGCGAGAAGGTTGGACGGTGGAGAAGCCGATGAATGCGGCGGCGACGCAGAACGGCAACGAACCCATTCTGCTGGAAGCGCTCGACGACGGGGTGTTGCGCCTCGTCCTCAACCGGCCGGCGGCGCGCAATGCGCTGTCCGTCGGGCTGATGACCGCGCTCGCCCGCGCGCTCGACCGCGCCGCGGCGGACAAGGCGTGCCGGGTCGTGGTGATCGCTGGCGCCGGCCCCGCGTTCTGCGCCGGCCACGATCTGCGCGAGATGCGCGCGGTCGGACAGTCGGGGCCCAGCCGCGAGGCCTACGAGCGCGTCTTTGCCCAGTGCAGCGCGCTGATGCTGCAGATCGTCCATTTGCCCAAACCGGTGATCGCCGAGGTGCACGGCATCGCCACCGCCGCCGGGTGCCAGCTCGTCGCCACCTGCGATCTGGCGGTTGCCGCCGAGGATGCGCGGTTTGCCACGCCGGGGGTCAATATCGGCCTCTTCTGCTCGACCCCGATGGTCGCGTTGACCCGCGCGGTCGGTCGCAAGGCGGCGATGGAGATGCTGTTGACTGGCGACCATGTCGACGCCGCGAGCGCAAAGGCGCTGGGGCTCGTCAACCGGGTCGTGCCGCCCGCCGGGCTCGCCGCCGCGGCCATGGGCCTGGCGCATCAGATCGCGGCAAAATCGGCCTTGACGCTGGCGATCGGCAAGGAGGCCTTCTACGCCCAGGCCGAGCTCGGGCTCGCCGACGCCTATGCTCACGCCGCCGCGGCAATGACCCGGAACATGCTGGCGCACGACGCCGCCGAGGGCATCGACGCCTTTCTGGAGAAACGCCCGCCGGTTTGGCAGGACGCATAAGCCGCCCCTCACCCGGCGCGATCCGAAAACCCCCAAGGGGTGAATCAGGGGAGCGGGACAGGGTGAGGGGCTGGGGCGTCCCAAGCCAGCCGCGTTAACCATCCTCCTCGATTGCGGCGCTGGCTTGCGGGTGGAAGACTGCGGGACGCATTGCACCTGGGGGTGAATGGGGTGACCGGTCTCGGCAGCAGCCTCTCGACCTTTCCGAATTTTGTCGTCTATTTCTCGCTCGGCGGGGTTCTGACCGCGATCTTCGTCGTGCTCTACGCCAATCTGACGCGGCAGCGCGACATCGCCCTGATCCGCGGCGGCAACAGCGCGGCGGCGCTCGCCCTCGTCGGCGCGCTTTTGGGGTTTGAGGTGCCGCTTGCCAGCGTCATCGCGCACAGCGCCGCGATCCTCGATCTGGTGGTGTGGGGCATCGTCGCGCTGGTCGTGCAATTGTGCGGGTTTCTGGTGGTGCGGCTGGTGCTGCCGCATTTGCCGCAGGCGATCGAGGACGGCAACATCGCCGATGCGGTGTTTCTCGCCGGGGTCTCGCTCTCGCTCGGCATTCTCACAGCAGCCTGCATGGCCGGCTGATCCCGATGGAGCCCAAGAAGCGCTCCAAAATCGTCCTCCTGACCCTGGTCGGGCTGCCGTTCGGCCCGATTGCGCTCGCCAACGCATTCCCCGGCCAGCAGATGCGCCGCAACCTTTATCCCGACCGCGCCGCCTGCATGCGTGATTACAGCGCGCAGCAATGCGAGGCGAATAGCGGCTCCAGCAGTGGCCGGACCGGTGGCTGAGGCGGCGGGGGTAGCGGCTATCATGGCCCCTACTACGCCAGCAACCGCAGCGCCTCCGAGGCGCGCAGCGACCCCGGCGCCGGCCGCACCGGGCAGATCACCCGCACCGAAACCAGCGTGCGCGGCGGGTTCGGCAGCTTTGGCCACGCGATGCGCGCGGTCGGGTAGCGCCGCGTGCGCCGCGAAACCCTGACGCCGCGCCCGGATTGGCGCGCCAAGGTCGAGGCGCTCGGCCTCGATTTCCATACCTCGGATGGCGAATCCGGCGCCGAGCCCTATTGGTGGGAGGCGGCGTGCTATGCCTTCTCG
>DATCQF010000279.1:0-1534 GCA_036569735.1 Allostellaceae bacterium
CACTTGTCCGCCGCACGTGCACCTGCCCGGTGGATCCCGGCTTTCGCCGGGAATGCAAACTAACAGGGCAACGCGAGCATCAGGCTCAATCGCGGGTCCGCTCCGACTTGTAGTCGAATGAACCGTCCCACTCGAGTTTCCCGAAGAGATCCATGGCAGCCTGCCGATTAACCGGCTTCTTATGGTCGAGCTGTTCGGCGGATCGCGGGCGGCTCCAGAGTTTAGCCTGCTTCGCCAGTTGCTCGTTGGCGATCCGCCGCTTCAGCTTGCGGAGAGCCTTCGGGGTCAGCTCGGATTTGTCGTCCATGTGGATCAAACCGCCATCCACCCGCCATCGACATTATAGGCTACGCCGGTGACATAGCTGGCGTGCTCCGAGCACAGCCACACCACCATCTCGGCGATCTCGGCCGGCTGGCCCATCCGGCCGAACGGGATCTGCGCCATGATGGCGGCGCCGCGGCGCCGCATCGTGTCCTCGGTCATCTTGGTCTGGATGAAGCCCGGGCAGACCGCGTTGATCCGAATGTGCCCGCTGGCATATTCGAGCGCGGCGGTCTTGGTGAGGCCGATGACGCCGTGCTTGGCCGCGGCATAGGCCGATGATGTCTGGAGCCCGATGAGGCCCGCGATCGAGCCGGTGTTGACGATCGCGCCGCCGCCCTGGCTCAGCATCCGCGGGATTTCCTCCTTCATGCACAGCCACACGCTCTTCAGATTGACCGCGATCATGCGGTCGAACGATTCCTCCGACCATTCCGCCGTCAGATGGCCTTCGGCGGCGACCTGATAGGGCGCGATCCCGGCATTGTTGAAGGCGCAGTCGAGCCTGCCGTAGGCGGCGACCGTGTCCGCGACCATCGCGCGCACGTCTGCGGCGCGGGTCACGTCGCCGGTCAGGGCGATCGCCTGGCCGCCGGCGGCGTTGATCAGAGCTACCGTGTCCTGCGCGGCGACGGCGGCGAGGTCGGCGACCGCGAGGCGCGCGCCCTCGCGCACCATGGCGAGCGCGGTGGCGCGGCCGATATCGCCGCCGCCGCCGGTCACCAGCGCCACCTTGCCGTCGAGCATTCCGGGCATGTACTCCTCCGAGTCAAACCACATGTTTGTGATATGGGGCCGAAGATAGCGCGACGCGCGCATTCCGACGACGGCCTCTATTCGCGACGTGTATCCGGCCCGCTTTCCCGCCACAATGGCAGCAATGTCGCATCACCTCGAAGGATCATCCGATGAGTGAGGATTGGACGGGGATCAGCGCCGATCTCGAGCGCCTGTTAAAGCTGCGCTCGTTCGTGTTCGGCATGAAGCTCTACGAGGACCGCGCCGAGATGGAGGCGATCGCGCGCATCCGACGCCCCAAATCGATCCACACGCTCGACCAGGTGGTCGGGCAAGCCTCGCGGCTCGGCTGGACGATCGGGATAACCGCGGAAAACCTTGTCGGCGCGCAATGCCGCGCCGTCGTCGGTCTCGGCAACGCCAAGGACGAGACCTGGCGCTCGGGCCAGCACATGGTCGGGGTGTGGTACAG
>DATCQF010000280.1:0-5692 GCA_036569735.1 Allostellaceae bacterium
TGCGGACTTCAGCAATCCGCCGAGTACCCCCTCTCACAGCCCTGACACAAATCTCCGTACATCACCCCCATCCCTCTTGCGTTTGACGGCGCGGTGTTGTCTTTATAAAAAGATATTTTCTGCCGGTATGCCCTATGCCCCTCAACATCAAGGATCCGGCGACGGAGAAATCTGTTCGCGAGCTTGCCGCGGTCACTGGCGAAACGGTTACGGCTGCGGTGCGCAGGGCCGCAGAAGAGCGTTTGCAGCGCGTTCGACGCGAGCATGCCGGGCGCAGCCTTGCCGCTGACATCCTCAAAATCGGCAGGCGGTGCGCCGCGTTGCCCGATCTCGACCGGCGGACTGCCGACGAGATCCTCGGGTATGACGAAGCGGGGTTGCCGTCCTGATCGTCATCGATACCTCCGCCCTCCTCGCGGTGCTGTTGAACGAGGCGAATGCGGCGGCGATAGCGCGGGCCATCGAGGATGGTTCGCCTTGCCTTCTGTCCGCGGCGAATCTGCTGGAAGCGGCGATGGTGATCGAGAGCCGCAAGGGCGAGACCGGCGGGCGCGAACTCGATCTGCTGCTCTACCGAAGCCGCATCGAGGTTGTCGCGGTCGACCAGGATCTGGCTGAGATCGCACGGTTGGCATGGCGGCGCTTCGGCAAGGGACGCCACCCGGCCGCGCTCAATTACGGCGACTGCTTTGCCTATGCACTCGCCAAGAGCCACCAGGCGCCGCTGCTGTTTGCCGGCAACGATGTCGCGCAAACCGATGTCGAGCGCGTGACGCTGGCTTAGATCCTCCATCTCGGCTCACCCTCGTTGCCTGCGATCGGTCCGCTCCCTATCATCGCGCTCCCCAACCGGGTAGAGGAGGTGGGACGTGGACAAGCGGCGCAGCATCGAGGTTTCCGGCGTGAAGCACCTCAACCCGATCCCGGCCGCGAGCAGGAAGGGGCCGTTCGTCGTCTCGGGCGCGATCTCGGGCGCCGACTCCGCGACCGGCAAGGTGCCCGAGGATCTCGACGCGCAATGCGCCCAGATGTTCGCCAACGTGCGGCGCCTCATCGAGGCGGCCGGCGGCACGCCCGAGGACATCGTCAAGATGACGGTGTGGATCAGCGACCGCGCGCTGCGTCCGACCCTCAACAAACACTGGGTCCTGATGTTTCCCGACCCGCATTCGCGCCCCGCGCGCCACACCGTCGCGAGCGGCGACCTAGTGCCGCCGATGCAGATCCAATGCGACCTTCTCGCCGTGATCGGCTAGGGCTGAAGCCGCTGGATCGGCGCGGTGCGTCCTTCGAGACGCGCCCCTCATCCTGAGGAGCCGCCGCAGGCGGCGTCTCGAAGGGGGCGCTCCTCAGGATGACGTTCTTTCTTAATGCCATCATAGAGTTACGTCATCCTGAGGAAGCGCGAAGCGCTGTCTCGAAGGACGCATGTTTATTGAAGCAGCGTGGTTTCTTTGCGCCGCTTCTGGAGGAGCCGACATCATGAAAATCGCCGCCATCCGCACGATCGCGCTGTCCGCTCCGGTCGATCCGCCGTACGCCAGCGCCTCGGGGGTGCAGTCGCGCCGCGGCGGGCTCCTGGTCGAGGTCGAGACCGATACGGGGATCGTCGGGATCGGCGAAGCGGGGCTCGGCGGCGGCGCCACAGCGACGGTCATCGACAAGGATCTGGCGCCGATGCTGATCGGCGAGGATCCGCTGATCATCGAGGGTCTCTGGCAGAGGATGTTCGCGCGCACCCGGCAATACGGGCGGCGCGGCGTTGTCATGCAGGGGATCAGCGGGATCGACATCGCGCTGTGGGACATCGCCGGCAAGGTCGCGAAGATGCCGGTGTACCAGCTCCTCGGCGCCTGCCGCGACCGGGTCGAGGCCTATGCCAGCGGCGGCTTCTACCAGGCCGCCGACCTCGCCGGCGAGGCCGAGGGCTACCGCGCCCGCGGCTTCCGGGGCATGAAAATGAAAATTGGCCGCAACCCGTCGACCCAGACCCATCTGCGCGAATTGATCGGTAACAAGGGGTTCTGCGAAGTCGACCCGGAGGAGGATCTCGCGCGGGTCGCCGCGGTGCGCCAGGCGCTGGGCCCGCACGCCAAGCTGATGGTCGATGTCAACTGCGCCTGGAGCCCGGCTTTCGCGATCGAGATGGGGCGCGCGATGGAGCCCTATAACCTCTACTGGATCGAGGAGCCGGTCGCCACCGACGACATCGAGGGGAGCGCCCGGGTCGCCGATGCGCTCGCCACCCCGATCGCCGGGTACGAGACCGAGATGGGGCTCTACGCCTTCCGCGAGCTGATCAGCCGGGGTGCCGTCGACATCGTGCAGCTCGACATCGCCTGGTCGGGCGGGTTCTCCGAGGGGCGCCGCATCGCCGCCTATGCCGGGGCGCATCACCGGATGGTCGCGCCGCACGCCTTTGCCGGCGCGGTGCTCCTCGTCGCCTCCCTGCATTTCGCCGCCGCGATCCCCAACGGCCTCGTCCTCGAATGGGACCAGAACCCCAATGCGATCCGCGATGAATTGCTGAAGGAGCCGCTGCGCCTCGAAAGCGACGGCACCGTCAAAGTGCCGGAGCGCCCCGGCCTCGGCATCGAACTCGACCGCGGCGCCGTCGAGCGCTACCGGGTCGGGTGACTGGTGGATGGCTGGATCGGCCGCGATGCGTCCTTCGAGGCGCCCGCTGCACGGGCTCCTCAGGATGACGTTCTTTCGTAATGCTACCAATAATTTACGTCATCCTGAGGAGCGCCTATAGGGCGCGTCTCGAAGGACGCCGAATGCCGATGCAGCTCGCGCTGGCGATTTCATGACGGCGGAGACGATATGGCGAAAAACCTTTTTAGCATCGGCTACGAGAAGGCGCGGCTGGCCGATGTCGTCGCGACGCTCGCCGCGTCCGGCGTCGCCACCCTCATTGATGTGCGCGACCGGCCGATCTCGCGCCGGCCCGGGTTTTCGAAGCATCAGCTGGCAGCGGCGGTCGAGGCGGCGGGGATCCGCTACCTTCATCTGCGGGCGCTGGGCACCCCGCCCGAGGGCCGCGAAGCCGGACGGCGGCGCGACTGGCCGCGCTTCTGGTGCATCGTCGAAGCCAAGCTCGCCAGCACCGAGGCCGAACTGGCATTGCAGCAGGCGGCTGCGGTCGCGCAGGAGGGCCCGAGTTGTCTCCTGTGCTACGAGGCGGACTGGCGCTGCTGCCACCGCCGCCGGGTCGCCGAGATCCTTGGCCAGCGGCACGGCTTTACGCTGCACCACCTCAGCGTCGCCGATCTCGGCGCGTGATCTGCGGTAGGAACGCGGCCGTCCCGCCCGCATGCGGGCGGGACGCCCGCGGTCCAAAATCGTGCGGCTATTGAGCGCCGGGTCAGCACTCCGCAACGCCGCCCCGCTGCTGCTTGAGTCGGGCGCGCTGGCCCTTGGCCTGGAGGCGGCGTTCGCGCGATCCGGCGCTGGGCCGCGTCGGCCGCCGTCGCATCGGTGGGGTCGCGGCGCGGCGGATGAGGGCGACGAGGCGGTCCTGCGCGTCCGCCCGGTTGCGCTCCTGCGAGCGAAAGCGCCGGGCGGTGATTATGAGGATGCCGTCCTGCGAAACCCGCTGGCCGCCGAGCCGCTCCAGCCGCTCGCGCACCGGCGGCGGCAGCGAGGGCGACCCGCGCACGTCGAAGCGCAGCTGCACCGCGCTCGCCACCTTGTTGACGTTCTGCCCGCCCGGACCCGAAGCGCGGATGAAGGTTTCGCTGATTTCATCTTCGTCGAGGCCGAGCGTGTCGGTGACCCTGATCATGCGGTCTGCTTCGAGGTTGCTGCGCAGGCGCCGATCCGTGCCGGATCTGCGCCGTGCGGGTGCGGCCCCCCGAGATTAGCACTTCACGTCGGCGGGGCTGGTAGTGTAAGCCAGCATGGTGCAGCGCCCAACGGCCGTCGCCCCCCGGCGGCCGGGTGCGGCCGATCATTTTCAGGAGCGAACATGCCGAGGGTCAGCTATACGGCGCCGGCGACGGTCGACGAAGCCGTCAAGGCATTGGCCGGCGCCGCCGGTCTGGCGAAAATCCTGTCCGGCGGGACCGATCTGCTGGTGCAGTTGAAGAGCGGGCGGCTGAAGCCCGATCTGATCATCGATACCAAGCGCATACCGGGTCTCATCGGGATCCGCGAGGAGGCCGACGCCTTCGTGATCGGCGCCGCGACGCCGGGTGAGATGTTGAGCGCGAACGCCGCGCTGGAGCACGCCTTTCCGGGTGTCGTCGAGGGCGTCGACCTGATCGGCTCGACCCAGATCCAGTCCCGCGCCTCGATCGCCGGCAATCTGTGCAATGCCTCCCCCGCCGCCGACAGCGTGCCGCCGGTCATCGCGGCGCGCGGCGTCGCGGTCGTCGCCGGCCCCAGCGGGCGGCGCCAGGTTCCGGTCGAGAACATCGTCACCGGGCCGGGCCAGACCTCGCTCGCCAAGGGCGAGTTCGTCGTCGAGTTCCGCCTGCCGAAGCCGAAGCCGCGCCAGGCCGGCGCCTATCTGCGCTTCATCCCGCGCACCGAGATGGATATCGCCGTCGTGGGCTGCGCCGTCGACGTGACGCTCGATGCGGGCGGCACCTGCACCGACGCGCGGGTCGTCCTCGGGGCCGTCGCGCCGACCCAGCTTATCGTCGCCGAGGCGGCGCAGGCCCTTATTGGCCACAAGCTCGACGCGGCGACGCTGGCCCGGCTCGACGCCGCGGCGCAGCACGCCTGCAAGCCGATCACCGACAAGCGCGGCACGATCGAATACCGCACCAAGGTCGCCGGCGTGCTCGCGCGCCGGGCCGCGGCCATCGCCTTCGAACGCGCCGCGGCGCGCGCCTAGTTTGAGGAGACAGTCCCCATGAGCAAGCATCACGTCACCACCACGATCAACGGCGAGCCGATGGAGTTTCTGTGCGAGGCGCAGCAGACCCTGCTCGACGTCCTGCGCGACGAACTCCATCTGACCGGTTCGAAGGAAGGCTGCGGCTCGGGCGATTGCGGCGCCTGCAGCGTCATCGTCGACGGCAAGCTGGCGTGCTCGTGCCTGATGCTCGGCGTCGAGGCCGAGGGCCGCACGGTCGTCACCGTCGAGGGCGTCGCCGATGGCGACACGCTGCATCCGGTGCAGCAGAAATTCCTCGAGCACGCCGCGCTGCAATGCGGGTTCTGCACCCCGGGGTTCATCGTCGCGGCGAAGGCGCTGCTCGACGAGAACAAGAACCCGACCGAGGAAGAGACCCGTTATTGGCTGGCCGGCAATTTGTGCCGGTGCACCGGCTACGACAAGATCATCCGCGCGGTGCTCGATGCCGCCGCGGTAATGCGGGGGGAGGCGTCGCCATGAGCTATCTCGACAAGGCAAGCCTCAAGGTCGTCGGCACCCGCCCGATCCGTCCGGACGGCGTCGACAAGGTCACCGGCCGCGCCAATTTCGGCGCCGACATGGTGATGCCGGGCATGCTGTGGGGCCGCATCAAGCGCAGCCCGCACGCCCATGCGCGTATCGTCAGCATCAATTTCGACAAGGCGCTGGCATTGCCCGGCGTGAAGGCGGACATCACCCGCGCCGATTTTCCCGATGTGACGCCGGCGCGCGCCTTTATCGGCACGGCGCCCGCCTCGCCGCGCATCACCGCGGCGGCGTCGAGCACGGCGCGGATGATCTTGTCGTAGCCGGTGCAGCGGCACA